>NZ_JAUZMZ010000055.1:0-28920 GCF_036327435.1 Rhodococcus chondri
CCAACGCGGTACTGGCCGAGGACCGGGCGTGGCGTGGTGCGGCCGTCGGCCGGATCCGCTCGGGGTCCGATGCCGTCTCGGCCACCGTTGCCGCCACCGAGCAATTCGTCGTCCTGTTCGAGAAGATGGGCGGACTGCAGGCCGAGCGCGTCACCGATCTGATCGATATCCGCGACCGCGTCGCGGCCACGCTCGAGGGCCGGCCCGAACCCGGGCTCGAACTACCCGATCGCCCGTCGGTGCTCTTCGCGGAGGATCTCGCCCCCGCAGACACCGCCGGCCTCGATCCCGCCCTGATCGTCGGATTGGCCACCACGCTGGGCGGCCCCACCAGCCACACCGCAATCATCGCTCGGCAGCTGGGGATTCCGTGCATCGTGGCTGTCGCCGGCCTCGACGGCATCGAGGCCGGAACGCCCGTCCTCGTCGACGGTGCCACCGGGCGCATCAACATCGATCCTGACCCGCTGGAGGCGGACGCAGAGGTCGCCCGGGATCGCGACGAGCGGGCTCGGGTGGCCTCGTGGACCGGGCCGGGTGCCACGGCCGACGGGCATGCCGTGGCGGTGCTCGCGAATGTGCAGGACGGCGCCGGCGCCAGGACCGCCCGGATGACGCCTGCCGAAGGCGTCGGTCTCTTCCGCACCGAGCTGTGTTTCCTCGACCGCGACACCGAACCCACCGTGGCGGAGCAGGCCGACATCTACGAGGAAGTGCTCACCGCGTACGCCGGTCGCAAGGTCGTGTTGCGCACACTGGACGCGGGTTCGGACAAACCGCTGCGCTTCGCGCGCCAGCCCGCCGAACACAATCCGGCGCTCGGAGTGCGCGGGATCCGCATCTCTGCACTGACGCCCGGGATTCTCGAACGCCAGCTCGACGCGATGGCCGAAGCAGCAGCGCGCACGGAGACGACACCGTGGGTGATGGCCCCGATGATCGCGACCCTCGCCGAAACGGCCGAGTTCGCCGCGGCGGTACGTGCACGGCACCTCGTACCCGGCGTCATGATCGAAGTGCCCGCAGCGGCGTTGCTGGCGGACAGGCTCCTCGAGCACGTCGACTTCCTCTCCGTCGGTACCAACGACCTGGCCCAGTACACGATGGCGGCAGATCGGATGTCCCCGCAGCTCGCCGCCCTGACGGATCCGTGGCAGCCGGCGGTGCTGGCGCTCGTCTCCCGCACCGCCGACGCCGGGACAGCGGCCGGAAAACCGGTCGGAGTATGCGGTGAGGCCGCAGCCGATCCGTTGCTCGCGTGTGTGCTCGCGGGCATGGGGATCACCTCACTGTCGTGTGCCTCGGCCGCCGTCGCGGCAGTGGGTGCCCGCCTGGCCTCCGTCACGCTTGCCCGGTGTCGTGAGGCTGCCGAGGCGGTGCTCGCGGCCGGCGACCCGGTCGCTGCGCGGGCGGTGGCTGCGCGGATGCTGGAGTGACGTCGGACGCCGGCGCCGGTTGGCCTTACCATTCCGAGCGTGAGTGAACGAGTGAAGTCGGCCAAACGGGCCGCGACGACTTTCGGCTGGTCCGTGCACGGCGACGGGAAGCGAATCACCTCCGGGGCCGTCGTCGCTCCCGACGAACGGTTGTCGTGGCCGCGCACGATCGGCATCGGCATGCAGCATGTGATCGCCATGTTCGGAGCGACCCTGCTGGTACCGACCATCACAGGTTTCCCGGTCACGACGACGCTGCTCTTCTCGGGTCTCGGTACCGCTTTGTTCCTGCTCATCACCCGGGGCAGGGTGCCGAGCTACCTCGGTTCCTCCTTCGCGTTCATCGCGCCGCTGACCGCTTCCGCCGGAAGCGGCCCGGCAGCGCAACTCGGTGGCATCGTGGCTGTCGGTGTCGTGCTGGCCCTCGTCGGCCTGATCGTGAAAGCCCTCGGTTCGCGAGTGATCGATGCGGTGATGCCGCCCGTGGTCACCGGCGCCGTGGTCGCCCTCATCGGCCTGAATCTCGCTCCGACCGCGGCGGGATCGTTCGAGGCGCAACCGCTGATCGGGGCGGTCACACTCGCCGCGATCCTGCTGGTCACCGTGCTCGGGCCCGGACTCCTCGGCCGCCTCGGCATTCTGGTGGGCGTGGTGATCGGCTGGGTCTTCGCCGCCCTGATCGGCGATCTCGATTCCGCGCGTGTCGATGCGTTGCGTGAGGCCGCGTGGTTCGGTGTACCCGACCTGCGTGGTCCGACCTTCGAATTGTCCGTCGTATTGCTCGCGCTGCCCGTCGTCATCGTCCTGATCGCGGAGAACGTCGGGCACGTCAAGGCGGTGGCGGCGATGACCGGACGCAATCTCGACGACGTCGCCGGAGATGCGCTGCTCGCCGACGGACTGGCTACGACGCTCGCCGGCATCGGTGGCGGTTCCGGCACCACTACCTATGCCGAGAACATCGGAGTGATGGCTGCCACCCGTGTGTATTCCACGGCTGCCTACTGGGTGGCCGCCGCCACCGCGGTGATCCTGGCGTTCTCCCCGAAGTTCGGGGCGCTCGTGTTCACCGTGCCGGACGGTGTACTCGGCGGCGCGACGCTGGTGTTGTACGGACTGATCGGCATCTTGGGTGTCCGCATCTGGATCGAGGCAAAGGTCGATTTCACCGACCCGGTGAATCTCACGGTTGCGGCCGCGGCGCTCGTGGCCGGGATCGGCGACCTGACCCTGTCGATCGGGTCCGTCGAACTCGGCGGCATCGCGTGGGGATCGATCGGCATCCTTGTGGCATACCCGATCCTGCGGCGCCTGGCGGATCTACGTCGGTGACATCGCGGGGTACAGGGCCGACCCCGGTACCGCCGTCGCATCCTCGGTCACAAAACCTGCTCGCTCCTGTCAGCGCCACCGCGGACCCGGATGCATACCGTGAGTATGTCGTCGGATCCGTCACACACAGGAGCGCAGATGGAACGCACCCTTTTCGAGCCCGAACACGACTTGTTCCGCGAGTCGTACCGGAAGTTCCTCGAACAGGAGGTGGCACCCTTCCACGAGCAGTGGGAGAAGGACAAGATCGTCGACCGCGAGGTGTGGAAGAAGGCCGGAGCGCAGGGTTTTCTCGGTATGGCGGTGCCGGAGGAGTTCGGCGGCGGCGGTGTCGAGGACTTCCGGTACAACGTGGTCCTCACCGAGGAGACCACGCGGGGCGGCTACAGCGGTGTCGGCTTCATGCTGCACAACGACGTGATCGCGCCGTACCTGCTCAATCTCACGAACGACGAGCAGAAGAAGCGGTGGCTACCCGGATTCTGTTCCGGCGAGATCATCACTGCGATCGCGATGACCGAACCCGGAACCGGCAGCGACCTGCAGGGCATCAAGACCCGTGCCGTTCGTGACGGTGACGACTGGATCCTCAACGGCTCCAAGACATTCATCACCAACGGCATCAACGCCGACCTCGTCGTCGTCGTGGCATGCACCGACCCGGACAAGGGCGCCCAGGGCTTCTCGTTGCTCGTCGTCGAACGCGGCATGCCCGGATTCGAGCGCGGCCGCAACCTCGACAAGATCGGCCTGGACGCTCAGGACACCGCCGAGCTCAACTTCACCGATGTGCGGGTTCCGGGCACCAACCTGCTGGGGCAGGAGGGCATGGGCTTCATCTACCTCATGCAGAACCTGCCGCAGGAACGGCTGTCGATCGCCGTGGTCGCGGCCGCCGCGATGGAGCAGGTGCTGGAAAGCACGATCGAGTACTGCCGCGACCGTAAGGCGTTCGGAAAATCCATCGGCAAGTTCCAGAACACTCGCTTCGAGCTCGCGGAAATGGCGACCGAAACCCAGCTCGCCCGAGTGTTCGTGGACAAGTGCGTCGAACTGCTCAATGCCGGCGCCCTGACCGTGCAGGAAGCGGCCATGGCCAAGTACTGGACCACCGACAAGCAGGTCGAACTGATCGACCGATGCCTGCAGTTGCACGGCGGTTACGGCTACATGCGCGAATACCCGGTCGCCAAGGCGTATCTCGACGCCCGCGTCCAGAAGATTTACGGCGGCACCAACGAGATCATGAAGGACATCATCGGGCGCGGCCTCAATATCTGAGCCCGGACAGCAAGGCCGGGGCGACTCCGTTCGGCGGAGTCGCCCCGGCCTTTTGCCGGATCGGTATCCGCACGACCGACCCTCGCGAGGCTCTGCGGCGTTCTACTGCGTCCCTGGGGACGGACGCTGTTCAGACCTTCCGGATCACGGTGACGACCTTGCCGAGAATGACGGCGTCGTTACCGGGGATCGGTTCGAACATCGGATTGTGGGGCATCAGCCACACGTCTCTCTTCACACGCTTGAACGTCTTGACGGTGGCTTCTCCGTCGAGCATCGCCGCGACGATGTCGCCGTTGTCTGCCACGTTCTGCTGGCGCACGACAACCCAGTCGCCGTCGCAGATTGCGGCGTCGATCATCGACTGGCCGACCACCTTGAGCAGAAACAGCGAGCCCTGCCCGACCAGTTCGCGGGGAAGCGGGAAGACAGCCTCGATGGCCTCCTCCGCAAGGATCGGGCCACCGGCAGCAATTCTGCCCACGACGGGAACCATTGCTGCAGAGGGAGCTTCGTCCGCGTTCGCGGCAGAAACGACTTCGCTTGCGACGTCGGCGGCAACGGCCGTGTCGCCGAGTCCTCGTACATCGACCGCACGCGGCCGGTTGGGATCGCGACGGAGAAATCCCTTGCGTTCGAGGGTTCGCAGCTGGTGTGCTACCGATGAGGTGGAGTTGAGGCCCACCGCATCGCCGATCTCGCGGATGCTGGGCGGGTAACCCCGCTCGGCCACCGAGTCCCTGATCACTTCGAGTACGCGGCGCTGGCGTTCGGTGAGGCCGGCAGCCGAGTCGCCGGCCGTCTTCCGGCTCCGGCCGGCCGCGGAGTTACCGTCCGTCATGGTCGTGACCTCCGTGCGTCGAGTGTCGGATGTGTTGTGTGTGATCTTCCGAATCTAACCGGAACGCGTCCGTATATCAAACACCTGTTCGAGATTTCTCGCGGGAAGTGCTGACTTTCGTCGGGGCTGCGTGATAGAACTTCGAACAGGTATTCGTTCGAATGGATGAGCGAGTCCGAGAACTCCTTTCCTCGAATGCATGAGCGACCGGCGCGATGCGCCGGCGACTACCTACGCGTGAGCAAGCACCGACACCGGGCGAGCAAGGTGGAGACGAACGGACACGGAGGTCCCCATGTCAACAGCAGTTTCGGCAGGATCGGCGCTATCGCCGGCGGTGCGGACGACAGGGCTCGGCACGGCGCGCCGCCCGGCCGTTCCCGTTTGCAGCGGTACCGGCGTCCGGAGGCCGATCCGGCGGAAGCAAAGACGGCCGACGGCCTCGTTTCGGGCGGCCGGACGGATCGCGAACCGGGGTTTGCGGCCGGTGCCGGGCCGGAACGAGTGTGCGCCGCTGTTCCGGAGGACCGCGATCGTTGTCGCGCCGGCCCGCACGGCACCTCCCACCGGTACCGCGCTGCGCCAGGTGCTTGTCACGATTGTGCTGACCGCGAT
This sequence comes from Rhodococcus chondri, assembly GCF_036327435.1. NCBI lineage: Bacteria > Bacillati > Actinomycetota > Actinomycetes > Mycobacteriales > Nocardiaceae > Rhodococcus > Rhodococcus chondri. Next base: position 5,506 of record NZ_JAUZMZ010000055.1, read on the forward strand.
GGCGATGGCCGCCGTGCTGGGACTCGCCGATATGCGCACCAGCCAGGTGGCCGCAGAGGCGGTCCGGACGGATGTCGCCGTCGTGCGGACGGGTGAAACGCTGAGCCAGTTTGCCACCCGCGTGGTCCCGGGCTCGCCGGTCGAGTCCGCAACCGCTCGCATCGTCGAACTCAATGCGCTTGCCAACGGGACGGTCACCGCCGGCCGGAAACTGATCGTGCCAGCGGTCGCCGGGAAGTGACGCCGGGGCGCCCCACACCCCCGGACTCCGAGAACCACATGGGCAGGCGGGTATTGTCGATGACTGTCAGTCACACCACTCCGTGTGGTCGCGTCGGGACCGGTCCGCCTCCGGGCGGCGGCGTTCCCGAAAAGCCGGCATCGGTTCGACGCCGACCTCGCGGCCAGTGCGGCAGCGACGAAGGAATCGACATGTACTGCCCGTATTGCCGGCACCCGGATTCGAGGGTGGTCGATTCGCGCGAAGCCGATGAGGGTGCCGCGATCCGCCGCCGCCGGGCGTGCCCGGAGTGCGGTCGCCGATTCACCACCGTCGAAGCCGCGGTGTTGTCCGTCGTCAAACGCAGTGGCGTCACCGAGCCGTTCAGCCGGGAAAAGGTTGTGCGCGGGGTCGCGCGAGCGTGCCAGGGGCGCGACGTCGACAACGATGCGCTCAACAAGCTGGCCCAGCAGGTCGAAGACGCTGTCCGCGCGAAAGGTTCACCGGAAGTGCCGAGCCACGAGGTCGGGCTGGCCATCCTCGGCCCGTTGCGTGATCTGGACGAGGTGGCCTATCTCCGGTTCGCGTCCGTGTACCGGTCCTTCAGTTCTGCGGAGGACTTCGCCCGCGAGATCACGGCACTGCGCGAACACCAGCGGGCCCGCGAGAACGACGACGCCCCGGGCACGTAACCGAGCCGGGGCGGCCGCGTCAGCGGATCGCGTCGATCATCTTGAGTACCCGTTTCTCCGAGATCGGCACCCGGGTCCCGAGTCCCTGCGCAAAAAGGCTCACCCGCAGTTCCTCTATCTGCCAATAGATGTCCACGACATCGGCGGCGGTGCGACGCTCTTCGGGTAGACGTCCGAGCAGGCGATCGTACGCCGCGTAGACGCGGTCCAGCACGTCCATACCCCGAGCGTCCCGATCGGCACCCGCAGGAAGTCCTTCGAGGCGCTGCGCCGCCGCAGCGAGATAGCGGGGGAGCTCGGCCAATCGGCTGCTACCCAGATCGGTTACGAAACCCGGAAACAGCAGGGACGACATCTGCTCACGCACATCGTCGGCGGCTTCTCCACGCAGCCGATCCAGTAGGACCCCGACTTCGTGTGCACGGCCGAGCGCCGGTACCACCAACTTCAACAGGCGCGCGACGCGTCCGGGAAGCTCGGCGCGGACCGTTGCGGCGAGCGCGTCGAATTCCTCCGGGGTCCGTACCGGTTTACCGTGCGTGGCGATCAGCTGGTCGACGGCGCACGCGCGGCAATCTTCGATCAGCGCGTCGAGCGAGCCATCGGGATTGCGACCCAGCGCAAGGCGTTCGGCATTGGTCAATCCCGATGTCACGGCCTTGACCTTGGCCGGAGCCGCCGCGAGCAACAGGGCCCGCAACCCTGTCCGGGTGGCCGCGCGCTGTGCCTGGGGTGTACTGAGCACCCGCACGGCGACCCCGCTGCCTTCCGCCACCAGCGCGGGGTAACCGGTGACCTGCTGGCCTCCGACGGTGCGCATTACCGTCGGAGGCAATGTGCCGAGCGTATCGACAGTCCATGTCATCGCCGGGGGACGCTCGGTGCTGGAGGCGGCGCGCGCCACTTCGGCATCGACGCGGTTCGACAGTTGCTTACGAAGTGCGGTCAGGCTCTTGTTGCGCGCGAGGACTTTTCCGCCCTCGTCGACCGCCGCGAAGGTCATGCGCAGGTGGCCGGGCAGCGCGGAGAGGTCGAAATCGCTCGGTTCGATCCGGCCATTGCCGAGACGCGACAGCTCGCGGGCCATCGCGTTGACCAGCGGCTCGGTCCGTGGGGTCACGGAAGCCAGTGCGGCGGCGGCGAAGTCGGGTGCCGGTACGACCTGCCGGCGTAGATGCTTCGGAAGGGTCTTGATCAGTGCGGTCACGAGATCGTGCCGCATACCGGGTACCAGCCAGTCGAAACCGACGGGGCGAACGCCCGCGAGCAAGGCCACCGGAATGCGGGCGGTGACACCGTCGTCCTCGGTGCCCGGCTCGAACTGGTACGTCAAGGGGAACTGCAGTTCGCCCTGGCGCCACGCGTCGGGGTAGTCGCCACCCAGAACCGCCGCGGCGTCCTGGTTCACTACCGTCTCCGGGGTGAAGGTCAGCAGATCCGGTTGCGCCTGTCGTGTCTTCTTCCACCACGTGTCGAAGTGACGGGCAGAGACGACGTCCGGTCCGACACGCTCGTCGTAGAACTCGAACAGCGCTTCGTCGTCGACGACGATGTCCCGGCGTCGGGCACGGTGCTCGAGTTCCTCGACGTCTTCGAGCAGCGCGCGGTTGGCGTGGAAGAACTTGTGCCGGGTCCGCCATTCGCCTTGAACCAGCGCGTGGCGGATGAACAATTCGCGCGAGGCCTCGGGGTCGATTCGGCCGTACTGCACCGGGCGCTGCGCCACGAGCGGGATGCCGTACAGCGTCACGCGTTCGTAGGCCATCGCCGCTTCGCGCTTGGTGGACCAGTGCGGCTCCGAATAGGTGCGCTTGACCAGGTGTGGCGCGAGCTTCTCGACCCACTCCGGCTCGATCCGTGCCGCCATGCGCGCCCACAGCCGGGACGTCTCGACCAGTTCGGCGGCCATGACCCAGCGTGGAGGCTTCTTGAACAGCGACGAGCCCGGGAATACGGCGAACCGGGCGCCCCGGGCGCCGAGGAAGTCCCGCTTGTCTCCTTCGCGCAGCCCGACGTGGGACAGCAGTCCGGCCAACAGCGATTGGTGGATCGCATCGTCGCTCACCTGCTGGTGTCGCGTCTCCCAACCGAGGGTGAGCGTGATCTGGCGCAGCTGCCCTTGCAGGTCCTGCCACTCGCGGATCCGCAGCCAGTGCAGAAACTCGTTCCGGCACATTTTTCGGAACTGATTGGAGGACAGTTCTTTTCGCTGCTGCTTCAGATAATCCCACAGTCGCAGGAATGCAAGGAAATCCGATCCCTCGACGTTGAAGCGCGCATGCTTTTCGTCGGCGGCCTGCTGGAATTCGGCCGGTCGCTCACGCACGTCCTGGATCGACAGTGCAGAGACGATGATGAGCGTTTCGCGCAGGCACCCGTTGCGGTGACCTTCGACGATCATCCGCGCCATCCGCGGATCGACGGGCAGCCGGGCCACTTCCCGGCCTGTCGCGGTAAGCCTCGGCTGCTCGTCCTTCTTGGCGGGTTCGAGTGCGCCCAGCTCCTCGAGCAGCGCGATACCGTCGCGGATGGCACGCGGGTCGGGCGGTTCGACGAACGGGAACGACGCGATGTCGCCGAGTCCGAGTGCAGTCATCTGCAACACCACCGAGGCGAGGTTGGTGCGGAGAATCTCGGGTTCGGTGAATGCGGGACGGTTCTCGAAATCCTCCTCCGAGTAGAGGCGGATACAGATCCCGTCGGCGACACGCCCGCAGCGGCCGGCCCGCTGCCGTGCGGACGCCTGCGAGATCTCCTCGATGGGAAGCCGCTGGACCTTCGTGCGCACCGAGTACCGCGAGATGCGCGCCGTGCCGGGGTCGACGACGTAGCGGATACCGGGCACCGTCAGAGATGTCTCGGCCACGTTCGTCGACAACACCACCCGGCGACCGGTGTGCGGGGTGAAGACCCGGTGTTGTTCGGCCGCCGAGAGTCGTCCGTAGAGCGGGACGACCTCGGTGCCCCGCAGGTTGCGGTCGCGCAGTGCATCGGCGGTATCGCGGATTTCCCGCTCGCCGGACAGGAACACGAGGATGTCGCCGTCGCCTGCGGCCTGGAGTTCGTCGACGGCCTCGCACACCGCGTCGACGGGATCGCGGTCGACGAGCTGGTCACCGACCTCGACGGTGAGCGGCCGGTAGCGCACCTCCACCGGGAAGGTACGGCCCGATACCTCCACGATCGGTGCGGGTGTCCCGTCGGCGGCAGCGAAGTGCTGCGCGAACCGTTCGGGATCGATCGTCGCGGACGTGATGATGACCTTCAGGTCCGGACGTCGCGGCAGCAGCTGCCGGAGATACCCGAGGAGGAAATCGATGTTGAGGCTGCGTTCGTGCGCCTCGTCGATGATGAGGGTGTCATAGCGGCGCAGCATGCGGTCGCGCTGGATCTCGGCGAGCAGGATGCCGTCGGTCATCAATTTGACGAGCGTGCCGTCCGACACCTGGTCGGTGAATCGCACGGTGTAGCCGACCGTGTCGCCGAGCTGGGTGTCGAGCTCTTCGGCGAGACGCTCGGCGACGGCGCGCGCGGCGATCCGCCGGGGCTGTGTGTGCCCGATCAGCCCGCGCACCCCGCGGCCGAGTTCGAGACAGATCTTCGGGATCTGGGTGGTCTTGCCCGAGCCGGTCTCGCCCGCGACAACGACCACCTGATGGTCGCGGATCGCCGCTGCGATGTCGTCCTTGCGCTGTGAGACCGGTAGGTCCTCGGGATAGCGGATCGTCGGTACCGACGAAGCCCGGTTCGTGAGGCGGACGCGTGCCGCATCGATTTCGGTGGCCAGCGCGGACAACGCGGCGTCGTCGCGAGCTCTGTCGAGACGCCGTCGGAGGTGGTGTTCGTCGCGGAGCGACACCTCGGTCAGGGCAGCGCGCAGGTCGCGTCGGTTCGGGGCGGGGGAGATGGACATGCTGATCACACAGCCTAGCGAAGGGGATGCAGTGACCGTGGACGCAGGCGGCACACGGATCAGGAGTGTCCCTGCCGGACCTGCGCGATCACCCGGGCGAACGGTTCACGATACGGCGCATGCACGGTGTAGTGGGTGAATCCGAACCGTTCGCGGTTGCGGTGGAGCAGCGCGGCCATCTCCTCGACCGTGCCGATCAGCACGAACGGGGATCCGAGTAGTTCGTCGATCGTCATCGGCTGTCCGCTCTGTTCGAGAATCCGGGCCGCGGTTGCGCGCCGGTCGTCGGTGACGGCCACCAACTGCAGCAGCGTGTGCCACTCGATGTCCGCGCAGCGATCGCCGGCGCATGCGCGCGCGAACCGCACCCGCTCGTCGGCCTCGCCCTCGGTACCGATCCGGAACGTCCCCGGTGGCTGTCGCGGCACCTGGAATGCGCCGGCCACACTCACGATGTCCGCATGGGGTGGCCGCGACTTCGAGGACGCGGTTGCCGGTGCCCCCCACGATCAGCGGTGGACCGTGGCCACCGAAGCCATGGCGTTGCACGGGCCGCAGCACCGGGATCGCGTATGCCGCGCGCAGCGCTTCCTGCTGCGGGTAACCGTCCGTCGCGAACTGATCTCGGAGTGCGATGATGGTGTCTGCGAGCCGGGCGGCACGATCGGTGAACCGTTCCCACGCGATGCCGGCGGTGTCGAACTCCCATTTCATGTGTCCGGCGCCGAGTCCGACCTCGAGCCTGCCGTCGGTGAGCACATCGGTCGTGGCGATGTCGCGGGCGAGCAGGACGGGATTCCAGAACGCGGCGTTGAGCACCAGGGTGCCCACCCGGAGGTGGTCGGTCGCGTCGGCCGCGGCGACCAGCAGAGGAAACGGTGAACCGACCCCGAGATGGTCGGTGGCGAAGACGACGTCGTATCCGTCCTGCTCGGCGCTCCGGCAGAATTCGGCGAAGCCGGCACGCGATTCGATTCCGAAGATGTTCACGGAGAATCGGAAGCCCGTCATAACTCCAGGATGACGAGGACGGGTGCGGCCCACCAGCTTCGTTGCCTACCCATACGATGTGCGAAACCGAGTTGTGTGGACAGGAGCTGGCTGTGGGAGCGTTGTGGCACGGATTCGCCGACATGGGAGTGATCGAAAAGGACGGGGCCTTCGTCGTGGCCCGCGGTGAAGGGGCATATATCTGGGACGATGCCGGCACCCGATACCTCGATGCCACCGCCGGACTGTGGTTCACGAACATCGGTCACGGTCGCACCGAGGTCGCGGATGCAGTGGCTGCGCAGCTCGGCAAGATCGCGCACTACTCGAACTTCGGCGACCTGACCGCGGAACCCACGGTCGAACTTGCCGAACGTCTGGCAGGACTCGCCCCGGTGCCGGGCAGCAAGATCTTCTTCACTTCGGGCGGCTCCGACTCGATCGACACCGCGGCGAAGCTCGCCCGACGCTACTGGCAGGAGGTGGGCCGGCCCACCAAGACGCTGGTCGTCGCCCGCGAGAAGGCGTACCACGGCATGCATATCGGTGGTACCTCGCTGTCCGGGATACCGGTGAACGGCGAAGGCTACGGGAAGTTGTGGGACGACGCGGCCAACGTGTCGTGGAACGATGCCAAGGCCCTGCTCGAGCTGATCGAGAAGGCCGGAGCCGACAACGTCGCCGCGTTCTTCTGCGAGCCCATCATCGGCGCGGGTGGGGTGTACCTGCCCCCGGAGGGATACCTCGCCGAGGTCCGCGACATCTGCCGCGAGCACGACATCCTGTTCGTCGTGGACGAGGTCGTCACGGGGTTCGGCCGCATCGGCGGCGCCTGGTTCGCGTCGGACCGTTTCGATCTGCAGCCTGATCTGATGACCACTGCGAAGGGCCTGACGTCGGGTTATCTGCCCATGGGCGCGGTGTTCGTCGCGCCGCGGGTCGCCGAGCCGTTCTTCGCGGGCGGTGTGTGGTGGCGTCACGGCTACACGTACGGCGGTCACGCCGCGTCGGCTGCGGCGGCGCTCGCGAACCTCGACATCATCGAGCGTGAGAACCTGCTCGAGGAGTCGGCGCGGCTCGAGCGGACACTGCACGAGAAGCTGGCTGTGCTGGCCGAGCATCCTCGGGTCGCCGAGGTCCGCAGTGGTCTCGGTGCGGTGGCCGCGGTGCAGCTCGCCGATCCGGCCGAAGCGCTCGGTTTTGTCAAGACCCTACGGCAGCATGGTATTTCGGGTCGTGCGGCCGGCCAGGGTGCGCTGCAGATCTCCCCGTCGTTCGTGATGACCGACGAGCAGGTCCAGGATCTCGCCGACGGCTTTCTGGCCGCTCTGGGCTGACCCGGCGGTCATCGGCCCTCGCGGATCCGGCGGATCACCCGCCGGATCCGGGAGGTCGGTCGTGGGCGCACCGCGGTCAGAGGTACTTCGCCGCTGCTGTCGCGGGCGGCAGCGACTCGCGCGTAGCGTTCGTGCAGCACCGTCCGCACCTCGTCGGGGGTATAGCTGCGGCGTTTGCGTTCGTTGCGCACTGTGATCGCTCCGGTTGCGGCGACACCGGCCAGGCCCGCAAGTCCGACCAGCTTCCACCATTGTCTGCCCCGAGGTGCCATGGCATGACCCTACCGGCGTACCAGGGTGCGACGAGGTCGACGGTGGGAGGTCCACTACGTGGCAGGCTGTGGGCATGCAGCCCAACACCATTCGGTCACGCGTCACACTCGACGAAGCGGTGGAGCTCGCCCGCACCGGCGACATCTGGATCTTTCGCGGCGCGAGTACGGCCGACCGCGCCATCCAGGCGCTGACGAACGCACCCGTGAACCACGTCGGAATGACTGTCGCGCTCGACGATCTGCCACCGCTGATGTGGCATGCGGAATTGGGACGCAGTCTGCCGGACATGTGGACCGGTCGGCATCACCGCGGGGTGCAATTGCACGATCTGCGCAGTGCGGTGCAGGTATGGGGTGCCCGATACGGGCAACGCGGGTGGTTGCGGCAGATGGCGCACCCGGTCACCGCGCACCAGGAAGATCAATTGCTGCGCACCATCGCTCGTCTCGACGGCACGCCGTTCCCCTCGACGGCGAAGTTGACGGGCCGCTGGTTCGCCGGTCGGCTTCCACGACGGCGTCGCGCTGCGAGCACCGATGTCGAGAGCGCCTACTGCGCCGAGGTGGTCGGGGTGACGATGGAGGAAATGGGTCTACTCGAACAGCGTGGACGGAGCGCCAACTGGTACGACCCCGGTCGATTCTGGAGCGGCGATCGGCTGCCGCTCGCACCCGGGGTGCAACTCGGCCGGGAAATCGAGGTGGTATTGAGCGACACCGATCTCGACGCGGGACGAGAGATCGGCGGATCGGTGGAATCCCGAGGCGCCTAGCGTGTCGGTGTCGAGCACCGAACACGAAAAGGGACCCCTCGCACGAGGGGTCCCTTTTCTGTGGAATGTATCTGTCAGGCGTTGGCGCCGGCGAGGATCTCGGCGGCGACGATCGCCTGGGCCACACCCTGGAGAGTCGCGGCGACCTTGACGGCCTCCCAGATCTGCTCCTTGGTGAGACCTTCCTTGCGCACCACGTTGTCGTGCGCGGCGGTGCAGTCGTGGCAGCCGTTGATCGTGGACACTGCGAGCGACCACAGTTCGAAGTCGGACTTCTCGACGCCGGGGTTGCCGATGATGTTCATCCGCAGGCCCATGCGCACCTGGGTGTAGTCGTCACCGAGGAAGCTCTTGGCGCGGTACGCGACGTTGTTCATCCCCATGATCGACGCGGCACCGAGGGCGGCGTTGTATGCCTCCGCGGACAGCACGTCCGCGGCCTCTTCGGAGATCTCCTTGAGCACGGTCGCCGACTTGGTGGCGGCCGCGGCTGCGAGGAACGTGCCCCACAGCTGCTGCTCGTTGAGTTCCGTCGAGCGTGCGAGGGAACTCAGGTTCAGCTTGAGATCCTTGGCGTACTCGGGCAGAGCGTTCTTCAGGTTGTCGACACTCACTGGAGCGCTGCCTTGACGAGCTCACCCGCATTGAGGGTCGGGTCGTTCTTCTTCCAGTTGCAAGCGCACAGTTCGTCGGACTGCAGGGCGTCGAGGACGCGGAGGACCTCGTCGACGTTGCGGCCCACGGAGCCGGCGGTGACGGACACGAACTGGATCTCGTTGTTCGGGTCGATGATGAAGGTGGCGCGGTCGGCGACGCCGTCCTTGTTCAGGACACCGGTGGCCGAGACGAGTTCCCGGTTGAGGTCGGACAGCATCGGGAAGGGGAGGGTCTTGAGATCCTCGTGCTGTGCGCGCCACTGGAAGTGGACGAACTCGTTGTCGGTGGACGCACCGAGGACCTGGGTGTCGCGGTCGGCGAACTCGTCGTTCAGCTTGCCGAACGCGGCGATCTCGGTCGGGCAGATGAAGGTGAAGTCCTTCGTCCAGAAGAAGACGACCTTCCACTTGCCGGCGTAGTCGTCGCTGGTGATGGTGGTGAAGTAGTCGTCGGGCTGGCTGGCGTCGACCTGCGACAGGTCGCCGCCGATGAGGGCCTTCAGGTTGAAAGCGGGGAACTGGTCGCCGATGGTCAGCAGAGCCATTCTCGGTCCTCTCGTTGGTGTCTCGTGAACAAGCGATTGATCGCGCACAGCACGCCCGATGACGTGGATTCGTGCGTTACCGGTTCGATCCTTGCGGGCCGTTCTCCGGTATGGAAACCATCCTGCCGGAAACCTTTCAAAAGGTAAAGGTGATTGGTAGCACTATACTGATAGGCGTGTCCGATCAGACTTATCAACCCACCCTGTCACAGCTGCGTGCGTTCGTGGCGATCGCCACATTTCGACACTTCGGTACCGCCGCAACGCGATTGAATGTGAGCCAACCCACACTCTCGCAGGCTCTGGCGTCGCTCGAGAACGGCCTCGGCGTGCAGCTGATCGAGCGCAGCACCCGTCGCGTACTCGTCACTCCTGCCGGCGCGCGACTGCTCGGCCAGGCCAAGGCCGTGCTCGACGCCGCCGAGGGATTCGCCGCGACCGCGGCAGGCGTATCCGGTGGCTTCTCGGGTCCGCTGCGCCTCGGGCTCATCCCCACCGTGGCGCCCTACGTCCTGCCCGATGCACTGCCCGAATTGCGGCTGCGCATGCCCGATCTCGCGCTCCACGTCATCGAGGACCAGACGGCGCGTCTGCTGCAGTCCCTGCGGGCGGGAACCTTGGATGTCGCCGTGCTCGCCCTCCCCGCCGATATGGCCGGCGTCGTCGAGATGCCGCTCTATTCGGAGGAGTTCGTACTCGTCGTGCCGGCAGGTCACGAACTCGCGGGCCGGAACGACCTCCCGCTCTCGGTGCTCGACGATCTCCCTCTGCTGCTGCTCGACGAAGGCCACTGTCTACGAGACCAGACTCTCGACCTGTGCCGGTCGGTACACGCCCGGCCGACCGCCGGCGACACCCGCGCGACCTCCCTGGCAACCGTCGTCCGTTGTGTCGCAGGGGGACTGGGTGTAACGCTCGTGCCGGCGTCGGCGGTGCCGGTGGAAACGGCAGGCGGCGACCTCGCCGTCGCACACTTCGCCGCGCCCGAACCCGGACGCACGATCGGCCTGGTGTTCCGCTCGTCGAGTGCGCGGGCGGACGACTACCGCGCGCTCGCGGAGTTGCTGCGGGCACAAGCACCGGCCGGGAGCCGACGGCTGCCCTGACTCCGCCCGGCCGGACGCCTCCGACACCGCTGCGGCGTGCCGGAAACCGGGTCGGTCAGCGGCGCTTGCGTGGCCGCCCGCTGTTCTTGGGGTGACCGGTACCGCTGCGGCGTGACTTCGGTTTCTTGTCGCCGACCTGCTTTTTCGGCTGCGTTCCGCGGCGTTCTCCGCGGCGCGGGGATTTCGGTTCGGGCTCGCTGTGGCGCCCACGCGAACTGTTCGCTGTGCGTCCGCGAACGATACCCACGAAGTCTTCGATCAGTTCGGTGGTTCCGTCGGCGAGCCACACCAGACCGATCTGCGATTGCGGTGCGTCCACCACCGGGCGATACGTGACGTCCTTGCGATGATGCAGCCGCGCCAGTGATTGCGGGGTGACGAGCACCCCGACTTCCGAGGCGACATGTGAAATTGCGTCTTCGGTGGTGGCGGGCCGCTCGAACGCGTCCTCGCCGGGCGGCCGCGCCCAATCCAGCACATCGTCGAGCGGGTGCAGCACGGTCTCCTCGGCAAGGTCCGCCACCGACACCTCGTCGACCGCGGCGATCGCATGCTCCTTCGGCACAACCACCACCGACACCTCGGTGTACAGGTTGATCACCGACAACCCGTCACGCTCGAGCGGCAGACGCAGCAGAGCGACGTCGGCCAGGCCGTCCCGGATGCACGCGGCCCCGGACATCGATTCCACCGGGACGAGTTCGATCGGTACGTCCGGCATCCGCTCGGTCCACACCCGCATCCATTTGGCGGGGGTGACTCCGGGGACGTAGGCCAGCCGGAACACGGGATCGGACTCTTCACTCACCCGGCCAGGCTACCGGTGCCGGCGCCGGTCACCCGCACACCGCTCATCCTTCGACGATCTCGAACTCGTCGAACACCACTTCGCCCGCCGCATCGGACTCGGCCAGGTTCACCTCGCCGATCAGCGCCCAGCCGTGGTCGCCCTGCGGGTCGGCGAGAGTCTGCCGCACTCGCCACAGATCCTTCTCCATGACGACCGAGAACAACTGGGGTCCCCGCGCGTCCTGGTCGGTGCCGATCTCGTCGTACTCGTCGAAGTACAGCTCGAGCAGATCCGCCCAGTCGTCCGCATCGAGTCCGTCGCCGAGTCCGGCCAGCTCGTCCCATCGTCTGCGCGAGGCGAGCTCGATCCGCCGGAACATCGCGTTGCGCACCATCACCTTGAACGCGCGGACATTCGCCGAGATCGGCCGCGGCACATCCGCCCCGAACGCGATCTGCGTGTCATCCGCATCCACTGCCGGATTCGCCAGCTGCTCCCATTCGTCGAGCAATGACGAATCGACCTGGCGGATCAGCTCGCCGAGCCACTCGATGATGTCTTCGAGTTCCTCGGTGCGCACCGAATCCGGAACCGTCTGCCGCAGCGCGCGATACGCGTCGGCAAGGTAGCGCAGTACGAGACCCTCGGAACGGGCCAGCCCGTAATGACTCACCAGCTCCGCGAACGTCATCGATTTCTCGATCATGTCGCGTACCACGGACTTCGGCGACAGCGGTGTCTCGGCCACCCAGGGGTGGCCGCCCTTGTACGTTTCGAATGCCGGATCGAGCAGCTCGACGAGCGGCTTGGGCCAGGTGACCTCTTCGAGCAGTTCCATCCGCTCGTCGTATTCGATTCCGTCCGCTTTCATCTGCGCGACGGCCTCGCCGCGAGCTGCGTGCTGCTGAGCGAACAGAACCTGCCGCGGATCGTCGAGGGTGGACTCGATGACGGAGACGACGTCGAGGGCATAGCCGGGGGAGTCGACGTCGAGCAGTTCGAAGACGGCCAGCGCGAACGGCGACAGCGGCTGATTGAGCGCGAAGTCCCGCTGCAGGTCGACGGTGAGCCGCGCCCAGCGGCCCTCCTCGTCGGGAGCGTCGAGCCGCTCGACGATGCCGGCCTGCAGCAGCCCGCGATACAACTCGATCGCGCGCAGGATGTGCCTGCGCTGGGCCTTGCGCGGCTCGTGGTTGTCCTCGAGAAGGTGCCGCATCGCGTCGAAGCAATTGCCCGGCCGGGCGATCACATTCAGCAGCATCGAGTTGGTCACGTGGAACCGCGACACCATCGGTTCGGGCGAAGCCGCAATGATCTTGTCGAAGGAGGCCTCGCCCCAGGAGACGAAGCCTTCGGGCGCCTTCTTGCGCTGGACCTTCCTCTTTTTCTTCGGATCGTCTCCGGCCTTGGCCAGTGCGCGGTGATTCTCGATCTCGTGCTCCGGCGCCTGCACGACGACGGTACCCATCGTGTCGAATCCGGCGCGGCCGGCGCGTCCTGCGATCTGGTGGAACTCGCGGGCCTTGAGCTGACGTACCCGGGTGCCGTCGTACTTCGTCAGGCCGGTCAGCAGCACCGTACGGATCGGGACGTTGATGCCGACCCCGAGCGTGTCGGTGCCGCAGATGACCTTGAGCAGTCCGTCCTGGGCGAGACGTTCGACGAGACGCCGGTATTTGGGCAACATACCGGCGTGATGCACGCCGATCCCGTGCCGAACCAGACGCGAGAGGGTTTTCCCGAAACCGGTGGAGAAACGGAACGAGCCGATCGCCTCGGCGATCGCTTCCTTCTCCGTCTTGGTGCACAGGTTCACGCTGGTCAGCGCCTGCGCGCGCTCGAGAGCGGCGGCCTGCGTGAAATGCACGACGTACACCGGCGCCTGATGAGTGGTGACCAGTTCCTCGATCGCTTCGCCGATCGGCGCAAGCGAATACGAGTAGGTCAGCGGCACGGGACGCTCGGCGCCGGAGACCTCGGCGGTGGGACGGCCGGTGCGGCGGGTCAGGTCTGCGCGCAGATCGCTGACGTCACCGAGCGTGGCGGACATCAACAGGAATTGGACGCGAGGCAGTTCGATCAGCGGCACCTGCCACGCCCACCCTCGTTCGGGCTCCGAATAGAAATGGAACTCGTCCATCACCACCTGGCCGATGTCCGAGTCCGCGCCTTCACGCAGCGCCAGATTCGCGACGATCTCCGCGGTCGCACAGATGATCGGTGCCCCCGCGTTCACCGACGCATCGCCGGTCATCATGCCGACTTGATCGGCTCCGAACACGTCGCACAATGCGAAGAACTTCTCGCTGACCAGGGCCTTGATCGGCGCGGTGTAGAACGTGCGCCTACCGGCGGCGAGGGCGAAGAAGTGCGCGCCGAGCGCAACCATCGACTTGCCGGACCCGGTGGGGGTGGCGAGGACCACGTTCGAACCCGCGACGAGCTCCATCAGCGCTTCCTCCTGCGCCGGGTACAGCGTGATACCTCGGTCCATGGTCCAGGAGGTGAACGCATCGAACAGCGAGTCGTCGTCGACGCGATCAGGTATCAAGTCCGGAAGCAGCACCGCTCCAGGCTAGTCGGAGGAGGTTCGCGAGTTACGTGGCGCTCCGCTCGTCCGAGCCCATCGCTCCGAGAACCGCCATCCGCGTGGCGGGCCCGCCCGTGATCTGGGACTCGCTCACCCCGCTGACCAGGAGCTGACGCCAGCGGTTCTCGTCGAACTCGAGGGGGGTGGTGCCGTCGAGAAAGTCCTCCACGACGCGGAGGAATCGGATCGGGTCGTCGCGGAACGGGAAGTGCCCCGCGCCTCGGAAGACTTCGAGCCTGGATCCCGGCATCGCGGAGTGAGCCAGATAGGCATGCCCCAGCGGGATCACGCTGTCGCGATCACCCCAGATGAGCTGGACGGGCAGGTTCTCGGTGAGATAGCACCGGTCGAGCATCGTCACCACCTGCCCCCGCCAGTCGACGACCGCGCGGAGCGTGCGCAGATACGCCTCGTATGCGGTGGGGTCGGGCAACTCGCTGAGGATCCGCACCAGATCGGAGGTGTCCTGCAGCAATGCGCCCGGTCGGAGTGGGGAACCGTGCAGCTGACCGAGGACGTTCCCGGCGATCCGGACTGCGGGCATCGCACCGGGCAACCGGAGCAGTTTGAGGGCCTCGCTGAACAGCGGCATCGATGCGAAGCGCAACACGGGATGCACGTCCTTGGTGACGCCACCGGACGACACGAGCACGAGCCGGTCGACCATGTGCGGGAACTGGTACGCGAACTGCATCGCGACCCCGCCGCCGAGCGAATGGCCCAGGACGGTGACCTTGTCGATGCCCAGCACCGAGAGCAGATCGCGCATGCCGTTGGCGTACGCGGCGACCGAATAGTCGGCGCGAGGCTTGTCGGAACGGCCGTGCCCCAGCAGGTCGGGCGCGATCACGGTGTACTTCTCGGTCAGGTGTGGCATCACGTCCTGCCACGTCGAGGAGTTGTCGCCGATGCCGTGGATCAGCAGGAGCGCCGGTCCGCTCCCGCCCATCCGGAACGCCCTGCGATAGCCGTGGATCGTGCGGAAAACCATGCGCGGCTCGGTATCGGGAACCGGGCGCAGCTTCCGGGGTCGGGCTGTAGCCATGGACGTCTCCTACCGACGCTGCAAGGACACCGCACGCGCGGCCGGGCACTCGACCGTTTGGCGTCCTCGAACAGTCACTGTTGCATGTCGCGAGAGCGTACCGGCTGTATGTGACGGCTTCAACCCGTGATCGTGACGATCATGAGACATCTCGCAGAGCTGCCGTGGCCGCTGTGACACCTGCTAACTCCGGGAATCGTTGTCGTCGTCCCCGTGGTCGTACTCCGCCAGGAAACGTTCGAACTCTGCACCGATCTCCTCACCGGTCGGCAAGTTCTCGTCGGTCGGCAACGGGGAGGACTGCTGCTCCTGCGCGGCGACATAGCTGTCGTACTGGCGCTCGAGCGCATGAACCACGGCCTGCACCTCCTCGTTGCCCTCGATATGCTCGTCGACCTGCTCGCGCACGCGAGCCGCTGCCTCGCCGAGCGCCGCCAGCGGCAGATCGAGGCCGCCGACCTCCGCGACGTTCGCCAGCAGGGTTTCGGCCGCGGCAGGATTGTCCGTCTGCGCGAGATAGTGCGGCACGTGCACCGAGAACCCCACGGATTCGTGGCCGTGCTGCGCCATCCGCAGTTCCAGCAACGACGACGCGCCCGCGGGCACCTGCAATTCACCCGACCAGCGGTGGTGTCCTGCGATGAGGTCCTTGTTGGTCGAATGCGCGGTCACGGCCAGCGGACGCGTATGCGGGATCGCCATGGGAATCGCGTTCAAACCGATCGTGCGCCGGACACCGAACTGCTCGGCGAGCAACCGCACGGCCGTGATGAACCGTTCCCACCGCAGGTCCGGCTCGGCGCCGGCAAGCAGCAGGAACGGGGTGTCGGCATTGTCGACCAGCGCGTAGAGGTTCAGCTCGGGCGCGGCGTAGTCGGAGAAGTGATCCGCCTTGAAGGTCATGAGTGGGCGCCGCGACCGGTAATCGATCAGTTCGTCGACCGCGAACGAGGCCACCAGTTCGGTCTCCAGGCTCTCACGCAGGTGGGTAGTGGCCAGCCGTACGGCATGGCCGGCGTCGGCAAACCCCTCGAGACCGTGTACCAACACCGGACCTTGCCCGTCTGTCGACACCAGTCGAGGAGCGGGAAATTCCAGCTCGTACATCCGGGATTGCTCGTCCATATCCGAACCACTCCGATCACATCGCGCCGTCGTAGCCTCCTGACCGGTGGAATACCGGCGTGGCATGGTGGAGTTCGAGTCTATTCGAGTCCAACCGAGCCGATGACCGGCCCTCGCCCATGGGCGAGCCCGTGCGGTCCGTCACCGAACTGTGGAGGTCCCAGTGGCACAACGAAAGGCCCCGCATCGTTCCGGCCGGAGCGCCGCAAGACGCCGGGTCGCCGTGATCGCGGCGCTGGCCGCAACGGCCGGATGCGGAACCGCGATCGACGGCACGCCTGAGCCCGAACCGGCCGCCTATTACGGCAACGAGCCGACGGCCGCCTCGTCCGCCGATTCGCCCGCTGCCGTCCCGTCCCGTCTCCCGTCGGAGTTGGTACTGCCTCCCGAGCGCTTCCCGGAGCCGTACGTCGCAGTGGTGCTGCCCGCGCAGGCTGTCGCGCAGGCGGCACCCGATCTGACCGGGATCCCGACCGGCGCCAAGGTCGAACCCCCCGGATGCCTGCCGGACCCGCAGGACTACGGGCCCACGGGCACGGCCATGACAGTCGGAACCGACAACGACAGCCGTGCGACCATCAGCGTGGAAGTGGTGGCCTCGACCGGAGATCTCAGCGGGTATCGCGCCTATGCAGTCGAGTGCGGAGAGGTCCAGGCGACCCACCGCGGGGTCACCGCCACGGTCACGACCGAACTGGAACCGGACCCGCCTGCTCCGGGTGACGGCGTCCGGACTCTCGCGTTGAGCCGCACCGTTCGGTCCGGCGGGACCGGCGACACGGTGACCCAGTCGATGACGACGCGGGTCGCTCAGATCGACGATGTGCGGGTGTTCGTGACCTACATGTCGTTCGGTTCCGGTGCGCCCGACGTGACCAATCTCGACCGGGTCTACCGTGATGCCGTGCAGTACGTCGTCGGGCGGTGAACTCGCCGGGCGGTGAACCCGTAGGTCCGTAGCCGGTCGGTGCGGTCGAGCGCACCGGACGAGCACGATAGCGACGGTCTCCGACACCGACGGGGCGTGCTCCCCGCCCGCGTCGTGCTGGACCGAGCTTGTCCACAAGGGCCCGGTTCATCCACAGTTTCGCCGGATCTGCGCCCGGAGACGCGTTCCGCCACCGATGGTCCGGGAGGGTCGGGGACATGACCACATCGACCTCCTCCTCACATCCGCTACGCCTCGACGACATCGGAGAATTGCTCGCCGCCGTGCCCGCGATGCTCGGGTTCCGTCCGTGTCGCTCGATCCTTGTCCTGAGCCTGACACCCACAGCGTTGCCTCCGCGCGGACCCGGCCGGGTGGACAGCATCGGAGTCGTCATGCGACACGACCTGCTGCTGCCCGGCGACGACGGGCAGGTGCCGCCGCCCATGCGGGAAGCCTTCGACCGGTTCGGGGCCGTATGCAGCCGCGAGGGTGCCGATTCCGTGCTCGTGCTACTCGTGGACGACCGACTCGAGTATCCGTTCGCTCCCGCGGTCAACAGCGCACGGCAACTCGTCGAGGATCTGACCGATCGGCTCGGCCTGTTCGGAATCGGCATTGCCGGAGTGCATGCGATACCGGAAATCAATTGTGGCGAAGAATGGTTCACGCCCGGGGGAGAGGTGGGCGGTGTCCTGCCCGATCCCGGCGCGTCACTCGTCGCGGCGGCCAGGGTGTTCGGCGGCAATCCCATCCACCGCTCCCGCAGCGAACTCGAGAATCTCCTCGCACCGTATCCCCCGGAGACTCGCGGACAGGTCGCCGACCGTATCGACGACGCACTGGAATCCCGCGACGTCGCGTACGAACGTGCCGTGCGGGCCGGCGGTCGCGAGCACGCAGACCGGCTCGAACTCGAAGCTGTGCTCGCGCGGATGGACGACCACCGCGGCGAGGACGAGCCGACGGTCTCGGAATACGCGGAACTCGCAGTGCTGCTGGCGAATCCGACGGTGCGCGACGCACTGCTGGCGTTGGCCGTCGGAGTGCGAGCGTCCGTTGCGGAGCGGCTGTGGATCCGGATGACCCGCGCGTTGCCCGACCCGGAGCGGGCGGACGCCGCCGCCCTCGTCGGTTTCAGCGCCTATGTCCGCGGTGACGGGCCGCTCGCCGGTGTGGCACTCGGCGTTGCGCTCGAGGCAAATCCCCGCCACCGGCTTTCCGACCTGCTCGACCAGGCATTGCAGGCCGGCCTGCGCCCGGATGCGATCCGGGGCCTGGCCGAAACCGGGCACGAGATCGCCGCGCGGCTCGGCGTCGCGTTACCGCCGAGGGAACCGGTCGCGTGACCTCCGGGTGTTGTCTGGATCAGCGTTGCGCCGCGTGTGCGCGTCCGCCGAGTCCACGCATGTATTCCCATGCGTCCGCGACGATCTCGTCGAGATCGGTGTGGCGGGGACTCCAGCCGAGCTCGTCCATCGCTCGCCGGCTCGAGGCGATCAGTACCGCCGGGTCTCCGGGACGGCGTGGCGCGTCCACCGATTTGATCGGTAGCCCCGTAATCCGCTCGCACGCGGAGATCACCTCTCGCACACTGAATCCCTCACCGCTGCCGAGGTTGTAGATGCGATGGGTGCCGGGTTCTGATTTGGTCAGCGCGAGCAGATGGGCGTCGGCGAGATCCTTGACGTGGATGTAGTCGCGGATCGGAGTGCCGTCCTTGGTGGGCCAGTCGGTACCGAACACCGAAATCTGTTCGCGCTGACCGAGCGCGACCTGAAGCACCAGAGGGATCAGATGCGTCTCGACCACGCGGTTTTCGCCTGCGCCCCGGTAGGCTCCGGCGACGTTGAAGTACCGCAGACTCGTCGCGGCCAGTCGGTGCGCATGCGCATAGGACGAAATCGCGTGGTCGATAGCGAGTTTGGAAGCGCCGTACGGATTGGTCGGTCGGGTGGGGGAGTCCTCGGTGATCGGTACCTGGTCGGGCTCGCCATATGTCGCAGCCGTCGACGAGAACACCAGTCGCGGTGTCTTCGTCAAACGCATGGCCTCGAGCAATGCCAGTGTGGCGACGACGTTGCCCTGCCAGTACTTCTCCGGCGATTCGACCGATTCGCCGACCAGCGACTGGGCACCGAAGTGCAGGACGCCGTCGAATCGCGGGGTACCGCCCTCGACTCCGAGTACCTCGGCGGCCGTCGTTGCGATGTCGCCTTCGACGAATTCGGCGCCCTCGGGAACGGCGTCGGCGTTGCCGGTCGAGAGGTCGTCGAGCACGACGACGTCGTGGCCGTGCTCGAGCAGAACGGTGCTGCACACACTGCCCACATAGCCGGCGCCGCCGGTCACCAGAAGTCTCACGCTGGGATCCCCTCTTCACCGACCCGTGCCGGGCCGGTGAAGAGGATCTGCATCAGACCTGTTTCACCTGTACGGCATGGGCCATCTCGTCGGAAAGCTCGAAGCTGTCGTGACCGGAAACGGTGATCGTCACCGAACCCGGTCGGGTCTCGACTGTAACGCGTGCGTCCGGAACCACCCCGGCTTCGCGGAGGCGTGCGATCACGTCGGGATCCGACTGCACATATTCGGCCAACCGGCGCACAACGACTGCGGTGGGTTTGCCACTGGGGATTTCGGTCAGGCGTACCAGCTTCTCGTCCGTCGGCGCCCCTTTGTCGAGGCCGAGCTGGGACAGTCCCGGGATCGGGTTCCCGTACGGCGAGGTGGTGGGATTGTTGAGGACCTCGACGAGGCGCCGCTCGACCTCCTCACTCATGACATGTTCCCACCGGCACGCCTCGGCGTGCACGTTCTCCCAGTCGAGTCCGATCACATCGACGAGTAGCCGTTCGGCCAGCCGGTGCTTGCGCATGACAGATACGGCGAGGTCGCGACCCTTCTCGGTCAGCTGAAGATGGCGGTCTCCCGCCACACGCAGCAGGCCGTCGCGTTCCATGCGGGCGACCGTCTGACTCACCGTGGGCCCGCTCTGCTCGAGGCGTTCGGCGATGCGCGCGCGCAGCGGCACGACGCCTTCTTCCTCCAAGTCGTAGATCGTCCGGAGATACATCTCCGTTGTATCGACCAGGTCCTTCACTCTCACACCCCTTCGTCTGGGCCGATTCTATCCTCGCGAATCGGATGGCGGGGCCGGCCGCACTGCTCGCGTCGTCCGAAGCGGACAAGTAGCGTCTGTGTTCATGACCACGAGTTCCTCCGCAGCAGGCGGTTCGACACATCTGGGCGGCGACCGTGTCGTGGTGTGGAGTCCCGACTATCTCGACTATCGCTGGGGACCGACGCACCCGATGAATCCGACGCGGCTCGATCTGACGATGATGTTGTCGCGCAGTCTCGGCCTGCTCGAGGGCGTCGAAACTGTGCGGCCCGACCCGGCCACCGACGCCGACCTGTTGCGAATTCACACGCCCACCTACGTCGCCGCCGTCAAACGCGCAGGGACGGTGCAGCCGGAGGCGCAACCGGTACCGGACGAACCACACGGCCTCGGCACCGACGACAATCCGATCTTTCCGAAGATGCACGAGGCGAGTGCGACCCTTGCCGGCGGCACACTGGCCGCGGCCCAGGAGATCGCCTCCGGACGCACCCGGCGCGCGGTAAGCATCGGCGGGGGCATGCATCACGCCATGGCAGATTGGGCGGCGGGTTTCTGCGTCTACAACGACGCGGCCATCGCCATCTCGTGGTTGCTCGACCACGGCTACGACCGGATCGCCTACATCGACGTCGACGCCCACCACGGGGACGGCGTCCAGCACGCGTTCCTCGACGATCCGCGGGTGCTCACCGTGTCCGTCCACCAGCACCCCGCCACCCTGTGGCCGAACACCGGCTGGTCCAGCGAAGTAGGGGCCGGCGCCGCCGAGGGCACAGCGGTCAACCTTCCCGTGCTTCCCGGAACAGTGGATTCGTTGTGGCTCAGAGCATTCCACGCCATTGTGCCAGGTGCCATCGCGGCCTTCCGTCCGCAGATCCTGATCAGTCAGTGCGGCGCCGACAGTCACCGTGAAGACCCGCTGGCAGACCTGTCTCTCACCGTCGACGGGCAGCGGGCGTCGTATCTCGCGATGCGCGACCTCGCCGACCGGTACTGCGAAGGCCGCTGGCTCGCCGTCGGAGGCGGTGGTTACGGCCTCGTCCGGGTGGTGCCCCGCGCCTGGACGCACTTGATCGCCGCAGCCCTCGACCGCGAGATCGACCTTGCCACCGCGGTACCCGACGACTGGCGCGAGCGCGTCTCGGCACTCGCTCCCGGGGTGGAACTGCCGACCACGATGGGCGAAGACGCCGATGTGTCGTACCTCGCGTGGGACGGACCGGGGGGTACTCCGGAAACCGGTGTCGCCTCCCTCGATCGAGCACTGACCCGTATCGATTCGGCGATCATCGCCACGCGCCGTGCCTGCTTCCCCCTGCTCGGACTGGACCCGGAGGACCCCCGTGACTGATCGGCAGAGCGACTCGATTACCTCTGGCGCCCAAGCGACCGAACCTACGGTCGACGAAGCCCGCGAGCGCGCACTGGCGGTCGCCCGCGACTATCCCCGGCACTGGGTGGCGGATGTCCTCGCGTCCGATGGTGGAGTCGTGCACCTGCGGCCGATCGTCCCGGAAGACGCCGAGCTCATCGTCGACTTCCACGGCAAGCTGTCCGAGCGGACACGCTATCTGCGCTATTTCGGTCCCTACCCGACGATCTCGCAGAAGGATCTGTTCAAATTCACCGTCGTCGACCACCGCACGCGGGTCGCGTTCGTCGCGATGCTGGGCGACGAGATCATCGCCGTCGGCCGATACGAGGGCCTCACCGGCGAAGGCGACGGACTGTCCGCCGAGGTGGCGTTCACGGTCTCCGACGCCCATCAGGGCCGAGGCCTGGGCCCCGTGTTGCTCGAGCACCTCGCCGGAGCGGCCGCCGAGAACGGCCTGCACACCTTCGTCGCCGAAGTGCTCGCCGAGAACCGGCACATGATTTCCGTATTCCGTGAGGCGGGGTACCAGGTCAGCCGCAGTTTCGAGGGTGGAGTGGTCCGGCTCGAGTTCGCGATCGACCCCACCGAAGCCCTGGTTTCGGTGCGCAATGCGCGCGAGCGCGCGGCCGAGGCCCGCAGCGTCCGGAACATCCTCGGTCCGGGCAGTGTCGCGGTCATCGGGGCGTCCACCGACAGCCGCAAGGTCGGCAATGCCGTTCTGGTGAACATGCTGCGCAGCGGTTTCACCGGCCCGGTGTACCCGGTCAACGCGGAGCACCGATCGGTTCACGGTGTCCGCGCCTACCCCACGGTGCGCGATATTCCCGACGAGGTGGAACTCGCGATCGCCGCGGTGCCGGCCGAGTCGATCGACGCGGTGCTCGACGACTGTCTCGCCAAAGGCGTCAAGGCCTTGCTCGTGGTGTCCTCGGGTTTCGGCGAAACCGGACCGGAAGGGCGCGATTCGGAGCGTCGTCTCGCGCATGCCGCCCGCGCGCACGGCATGCGGTTGATCGGACCGAACGCGCTCGGCGTCGCCAACAACGATCCGGCCATCCGGCTCAATGCCACCCTGGCCCCGGTGCTGCCGGCTGCCGGCAATGTCGGGTTCTTCTGCCAGTCGGGTGCACTGGGCATCGCGATTCTCGACGAGGCCGCCAAGACCGGCGTCGGACTCTCGTCGTTCGTCTCGGCCGGTAACCGGGCCGATCTGTCGGGCAACGATCTATTGCAGTACTGGGACACCGATCCCGCGACGGAAGTGGTGCTCCTGTACCTCGAGAGCTTCGGTAACCCGCGTAAGTTCTCGCGCATCGCCCGCCGCGTCGCGCGGGGTAAGCCGATCGTCGCCGTCAAGAGCGGCCGCCATGCCGTGCCACCGGCGTTGGCCGCTCGCACGGGTGAGATGGACGACACGATCGTGCGATATCTGTTCGAGCAGGCCGGCGTGGTTCAGGTGGAGTCCATTGCGCAACTTTTCGACTCGGCGTTGCTGTTCGGCTATCAGCCCCTGCCCGCCGGTCCACGGGTCGCCGTCGTCGGCAACTCCACCGCGCTCGGAGTGCTCGCCGTGGACGCTGCCCGCGGGGAGGGACTGCACGCCGCCGACTCCGTGGACCTCGGTGCCCAGGCGACGCCGGACGAATTCGCCGCCGCC
This sequence comes from Rhodococcus chondri, assembly GCF_036327435.1. Classification (NCBI taxonomy): domain Bacteria; kingdom Bacillati; phylum Actinomycetota; class Actinomycetes; order Mycobacteriales; family Nocardiaceae; genus Rhodococcus; species Rhodococcus chondri. Next base: position 28,650 of record NZ_JAUZMZ010000055.1, read on the forward strand.
GTGGCGAAGGCGCTTGCAGCAACGGATGTCGACGCCGTGATCGCGGTCTTCGTGCCTCCTGTCGCGGTCGATGTCCAGCCCTACGCGCAGGCGTTGCGCGACACCGTCGCCGGGACCGAGAAGCCGGTGGTCACCACGTTCCTGGCGACCGAAGGCATCCCGGACGTACTGGCCGTGCGGGACTCCGACGGGAAACCGGTGCGCGGTTCGGTGCCCTCGTACCCCGGTCCCGAACGGGCGGCGAAAGCGCTGGCCCGGGCCTGGCGGTCCG
>NZ_JAUZMZ010000056.1:0-28853 GCF_036327435.1 Rhodococcus chondri
CGGGCGCACCGGTCGCTCGAACAGATCGATGTCGATGTCGGTTCGTTCGTCGACGGCTGTCATCTTGCGGGGACCTCACTCTTCCTGGCGAAACTGCGCAGCGAGCTCGCTGCGTGATCGGATACCGAACTTCGAATACACGCGCGTCAGGTGGTACTGGACTGTCTTGACGGACAGGAACAGCTCGCCCGCGACCTCCTTGTTGGTATGGCCGGACGCGACAAGTGTTGCGACAGCGCGCTCTTGCGGGGTCAGGGAGCCTACGTCCACGTTCCGGGTGGTGGGTGCGCCGTTGCCGGTCTTGAGTCCACCGGCCTTCAGTTCTCGGTCGCAGCGCTGGACGTACGAGGTGGCGCCGAGAGTGGAGTACAACTCCCGGGCGGCGCGGATGACGGCGTCGGCGTCACGGCGACGCCCGGCGCGGCGCATCGTCTGACCGTACGCGAAGTTGATCCGCGCGCGGTCGTACGGCAGCGGCAGCGGTGCGAGCGATTCCAACGACTCCTCGAACACCTCACGGGCAGAGTCGATGTCGCCACGCGCCGCGTGGATGCGGCCGCGTACGAATCCGACGCGTGCCTTCGCCGACCGGTGCCCCCGATCCGCGGCGCGTTCCTCGTGCGGGCGAAGGAAGCTGTCGGCTTCGTCGATGCGTCCGGTCATCACGAGCGCGTTGCCGTAGAGGTCGGGCCACGGCCAGAATCCGGGCTCGTCGAGCGCCTGCCGGCTCTGCATGGCGACCAGGGGCTCGAGGTACCGCAGCACCCCGTCGTAGTCGGCCGAGACTTCGGCGCACTGGGCCGCGGCGATGCAGGAGGGTACGAGCATCAACGCGTAGTCGTTCGTCCCGGCACGTCCGCGGCGAAGGTGTTCCCGGGCCGCCGACCAGTCTCCGCGCAGCGCGTGTACCTGCGCGCCGGTCCAGTGCACCAGCGGGCGCAGGAGGTCGAGTCCGGTCGAATCGAGCTGCGCCGCAGCGCGATCCACCGTGCGGAGAGCATCGCCCCAGGCCCCGAGGGCGAACTGGGTTCGTGCGAGCCATGCTTGCGACCACAGTGAGATCCGCAGTGAACCACCACGGAACGTGGTGGGTTCGGCGGCTTCCAGTTCTGTTCGCGCCCAATCAGGTTCGTCGACAGCGAGAGCGAGCCAGCCCTCCGCCATCCGGACCCGCTGGCTCTGCGCACCGAGACGGACGTGGTCCGCCAGGCTTGCGTAGGAGGCACGAGCCGCATCCACCCGGCCGGTCATGGCCAGGCCGAGGCCGCGGATGGCCTGGGACTCGACAGCGGCCGGTGCATCCACGGACACCAGTTCCGATGCGCGATCGGCCCATGCGACGAGGTCGTCGCCCCGGAGCCTGGCCAGTGAGTGCAGCACCATGCGCTGGCAGATCATCGCGGCGAGTTCCGGATCGGCATGCGCGTCGCCGAGCATGTTCCATGCCCCGGTGAGCAGGTAATGAGCCTCCGCGGCGCGACCACGCTGAATTGCGAGGTAGCCGAGCACCGCGTTGCGCATCGGCCCGCCGGGCACACTCTCGATCTCGGGGACGAAGGTCTGCGCCTGCGGTAGGTCGGCCGCGCCGGTCAACGCATCCACCCCCCGAATGAGGCGCTGCGTGCGTAATTCGCGGTCGGGGGTGATGCGACTGGCGGTGATGAGCGCTTCCGCGGCATTCGACCAGGCACCGTCCACCGCGCGTTCCTGCGCAAACTTGTCGAGACGATCGGCGACGCTCGCGTCGGCGGTCGGGGTGGCCGACACGAGATGGAACAGCGCGTCGCCCTCGTCGTCGACGAGTGTCGCGGCGCGTGCGTGCAGTGCACGCCACCGCGCCGGGCCGATACCGTCGGCGACGGCAGCCCGCGTCATGGGATCCGGAAACGACAGCGTGACGACGCCGCGCTGCTCCCGCATCGTGAGCAAACCGGCGGTGTGGGCACCCTCGAGGGTCACAGTCGGATCCTCGATTCCGGCCAGTGCGGCGACGAGGGCCAGTGGGCATTCGGTGCCCAGGACAGCTGCCGCCTCGATGAGCGCACGAGTCTCGTCGGTGCAGGCTCCCAACGCTCGCCCGACTACCGCGGCGTGCTGCCGCGGTGCCGGGAAACGTGCCTGCCATCCGTGCCATTGCGTCCGGGGGATCTCGTCGAGCAACTGGAGAATCGGCCGGGGACTGCCGAGCGTGTGTTCGTGCAGGCGCCGCGCGGTCCACGGCGACAGGTCCGCCCCGATCCGGAGCAGCGCCAATTGTGCGATGTCGGAAGGGAGGAGTGGGCCGACGTGGATGGTGTCGGCGTAGTGGGAGGTGAGGATTCGGGCGGTGGCGTCCGCGACACCGTCGGGGAGCACGTCCGGGCATATCCACACTATCAGCAGCGATCGTCCGTGTGCACGGCGGATCATCGACGAAAGTGCTTGCAATGATTCGGTATCGACCCAGTGGGTATCTTCGATGACGATCAGGGCCGGATCCTCGAGCCGATCGAGGTAGGCGTGTGCCGCGTCGATGGCATCGGTCGCGGTCACCGGTGCGCGCATCAACTGTTCGAGCACACCCCACGGATGCGCCGATTCCCACGGCGCGCCGGAGGCGGAGTGCACCGGGAAGCCCTGCTGCTTGTCGACGAAGTGCTTTACGAGTGCCGACTTTCCGATACCCGAAGGCCCCTCGACGAGGGCGAGCACCGGGTTTCCGGTGCGCGCCTCGTCGAGGAGCCGATCGAGCTGCGCGAGCTCGGCTTCACGTCCGACCAACATGGAGATCTCCGTCACACATCCCCGGTAGTACCGGTGGTCGGGGTCGGGATCTGGATCTGGTTGTGGTGTTCGAGGGGCTTCGGCACGAAGTAGGTGACGATCGCCCCGGCGAGTGCGATGCCCGCGAAGATGTAGAAGTTCACATTGTTCGCGATACCTGCACCGATGAGCACACCACCGATGAGCGGTCCGACGATGCCGCCGAGCCGGCCGAATCCGGCGCACCATGCGACACCGGCGGCGCGGGCCGGGGTGTCGTAGTAGTTGGAGACGAAGCCGTAGACGAGGACCTGGGTGCCGATCGTTCCGACACCGGCGATTGCCACCGCCGTGAGCAGCACCGGCAGGGGGAAGCCGAGGGTCAGCATCACCAGCGAGACCGCGGCGAGGAAGAAGGTGGTGACGATGACCGGCCGGGGGCCGCGTCCGTCCGCAACCTTCGACGCAAGGAGTCCGCCGAGGATGGCGCCGCCGTTGAGGACCAGCAGGAAGGCCAGCGAACCGTTCGCGTTGTAGCCGGCATCCGCCATGATCTTCGGCAGCCAGGTGTTCAGGCCGTAGGTCAGGAGCAGGCCTCCGAAGCTCATCATGCCCAGAAGTGCGGTCCCGAGGACGTACTTGCGGCTGGCGAGCGCGGCGAAGCCGATCTTCTCGGTCGGGGCGGTGGGCGCAGCGGACGGAACCGGGAAGCCGTACTTCTTGCACACGGCCTGCGCTTCGTCCGTGCGCCCCCGGGAGACCAGCCACGTCGGGGACTCGGGAAGCTTCACCAGGGCGAGCGGCAGCAGGATGACGAGCGGCAGCGCGCCGATCAGGAACAGGCCACGCCAGCCGATGGCGTCGCGAAGAACGATGGCGAGCAGCGAGGCGAGGACACCACCGGCGGGCACACCGCTGTAGACGATGGCGTTGAACAGGTTTCGCTTACCGGGCGGAGCGAACTCGGCGACGACGGCACCGGCGGTGGCAACCAGGCCGCCGACTCCGATGCCGGTGAAGAAGCGCAGCCCTCCGAACATCGCGATGCTCGTCGACATGGCGGCTGCGGCCATGCCGATCGAGAACCACACGATGTTGATGAGCATCATCTTGCGGCGGCCGACACGGTCACCGAAGGCGCCGGTGACGAGGGCGCCGACCATGACACCGATGAGGGCGTACGAGCCGAGCGCACCACCCTGCTGTGCGGAGATCTCCCCGAGTTGTGTCGGGTCGGCCATGAGGGTGGGCAGGATCGTGCCGTACACCACCAGGTCGTAACCGTCGAAGATGATGGCGAGCGTGGCGAGAGCGACGATCCAGATGACGCTTCGCTTGTGCTGAGGACTGGCCCATGTTTGCGTGGCCTGTGTCATGAAAACTCCGGTTTGTGTGAGGGGTCACAAATCGATCAGGGCAGAAAGGGGGCCTCACCAGCAGGTATGCGCTGCCGGTGAGGCCCGACGGGAGGTGGGACTAGCCCAGGTCTCCGCCGGCGACGGGAAGAACCGTCCCGGTGATGTACGAGGCCTCGTCGGAGGCCAGGAAGGTGATTGCCGCGGCCTGCTCGTCGAGCGTGCCGTAGCGCTTGAGCAGCGAGGAATCGACGGTCTGGTCCACGATCTGCTGGTACCAGGCCTTTTCTTGCTCGGTTTGCGGTGAGGGGCCGCGAGCGATCCGCCGTTCCGGTGCGACGGTGCCTCCGGGCGCGGTCGCGACAACGCGGACGCCGTACTGGGACAACTCGAGTGCCAGCGAGGCGGTGACCGCGTTGACGCCACCCTTCGCCGCGGCGTAGGGAGCCCGGTTGACGCCGCGGGTGGCGACCGAGGAGACGTTGACGATCGTGCCCGACCGCTGCTCGATCATGTAGGGAGCCGCCGCGCGACACGTCCACAGGGTCGGGAACAGCGAGCGGCGGATCTCCTTCTCGATCTCGTCGGGAGAGTAGTGCTCGTACGGCTTCGCCCAGATCGTGCCGCCGACCACGTTGATCAGCACGTCGATGCCGCCCATCGCCTGCGCCGCAGCCGACAGGGATTCCTCTGCGCCGGAGAAGGTTTCGAGATCCGCGGTGACCGAGTGGACCTTGCCGCCGCTGCTACGCAGATCTTCGGCGACCTCGTGAACCAGTTCGGCACGGTCGACGAGCATGACCTCACCGCCCTCGGCGGCGACGCGCGTCGCTACGGTGAGTCCGATTCCCTGAGCGGCGCCGGTGATCGTCAGACGCTTGCCGTCGAACCGGCCGGGGAAGACCATCGGTTCCGTCATTGCACGACACCCGCCGTGGCGCCCTCTGCGATCGCCCGGCGCATCGTGGCCTTCGCGTGCTGCGAGTGCGCGACGATCAGGTCACGCGCGGCAGCCTTGTCGCCCTTTTCGAAGGCCTCGACGAGTTGCATGTGCTCGTCGACGATGTGCTCTTCGATCCAATGTGCGTCCCGCAGAACCTGATACATCAACTGCGTCACTTCGAGACGGTTGTACGCCTCGAGCAGCACCGGGTTGGTGCAGCAGCGGAACAGGAACTCGTGGAACGCGGCAGTGGTGTCGGTGAAGGCAGCCGCATCGGTGAAGCGGTCACCTTCGACCGACGCTCCCGACGCCTCGGCGAGAATCCGGAACTCGATGAGCTGTTCCGGTGTGAGGCGCCCGATGGTGAGCTCGAGGACACCGAGTTCGAGCGCCATACGGGCATCGAACTGGGCGTCGGATTCGGCGACGGGAGGATGCTCTTCGCCGATCTCGTAGTTGCCCGGGTCCGCGGGTGCTGCCAGTGCGGGCGCGCGGCCCGTCTCGGCGGCGGCCCTCTCGGCGGCGGCCTTCTCTGCCTCGGTCGGGACCGGTGCCGGTGCGCCGGCGGGGGTGGCGGAGGTGTTGAACTTCTCGAAGTAGAAGTTCGCCGGCGAAATGTTGTTGTCCGCGAGGTGCGATCGGACAGCTTCCACCATCGGCGGCGGCCCGCACAGGTAGATGTCGACGTCACCTTCGTTGAGATGGGCCGGCTCGAACAGACCGGTCACGTAGCCCTTGTTGGGTGCGGACGAATTCTGGTCGGCCACGCAGTAGCTGTACGTGAAGTTGGGCAGCTTCTTCGTGTACTCCTCGAGCTTGTCCAACTCGACGAGGTCGTGATCGAAGGTGACGCCGTAGATGAGGTGCACCGCCTGATCGACGTCCTCGGTCTCGATCTTCGACAGGATCGACAGCAGCGGCGCCAGACCGGTACCGCCTGCGAGCAGCAGCGCGGGCCGCTTGCGTTCGCGCAGGAAGAAGCTGCCGAACGGTCCGGTGAACTCGAGAGTGTCGCCCACCTGCGCGGTGCCGCGGAGGTACTCCGACATCAGGCCACCCTCGGTGATCTTCACGAGGAAGGCGAGGGAATTCTCGGTCGGGCCGGTGCTGAACGAGTACGAGCGGGTGGCCGGCTTCCCGGTGCCGTCGTCGCTGCCGGGAACCCCGACGTTGACGTACTGCCCGGGCAGGAAGACCAGGTCGTCGCGGTTGGCGATCTCGACGGTGAACCCGACGACGCTCTCCGAATAGCGCCGCAACTCGGTGATCGTCGCGTTGTAGGACGCGGCGGCCGTCTTGGCGACGTCGGACGTGCTCGCGATCTGCAGAACCAGATCGGATTCGGGCATCATCTGGCAGGGCAGGCAGTAGCCTTCCTCGGCCTCTTCGTCGGTCAGCGCATCTTCGATGTAGTCGCCGCCGTCGTACGTGCCGGATTCGCAGAACGCCTTGCAGGTGCCGCACGCGCCGTCACGGCAGTCGAGCGGAATGTTGATGCGCGCCTTGTAGGACGCATCCGCGACCGTCTCGTTCGGCTTGACCTTGATGAAGCGGGTGACCCCGTCCTCGAAGCTCAGTGCCACTTGATATGTCATGACATGCGCCTCCTTTCGTGATCGGGGTCGGTATTAGACGACGTAGACGTCGACGATGTGATGGATGTAGTCGTTCTTCAGAACGATCTTCTTCTTCTTGATCACCGGCTGCTCACCCGAGACGTCGAGGGTGACGAAATTTGTGCCGAAGTACGTATCGGTCGTGTTGTACCGGTAGTACAGCGAGAACCAGTTGTGGCGCACGTCGATCTCGTTGCCGCGCCGCTCGAGGACCTCGACATTGGTGATGTTGTGACCGGTGCGGGGCTCGGGCAGCGACGTCGACGACGAACGGTCGGTGCGGATCCGGAACACGCGGTCTTCGAGACCGCCGCGGTTGGAGTAGTAGATCAGCGAGATCTCCGACTGCGGATCCTCGGTGAGCGTGCCGTTGTCGTCCCACGCCGGCATCCAGTACTCGGCGTCGGGGTGGAAGCACTCGAGCCACTTCTCGAACTCGCGGTCGTCGAGCAGACGCGCTTCCCGGTAGAGGAACTGTTCGATATCGGTCTGCGTCAGTTCGGCTGCAGTAGTCATTGTTCGAGTTCCTCTCAGAGCGCGGTGGCGTTGTCGGCGGCGGCCTCGGCGTCGACGGCCTTACGCATCGTCTCGAGCCAATAGCTGTGCTGGATCGGGTACAGGCCCTCGTCCTCGGTCTTCACACCGCTGGACAGAACGTTCGTCATGCCGAGGTCCTTGGCGACCTCGTCGGGCCCGTTGAGGACGTGCGTGGCCCCACGGCTCATGTCGTTCCAGGGCGCGGCGGTGGCGAGATACGTCTTCTGGCAGGAGCGGAACTCCTCGAGATCGTCCGGGGTGGCCATGCCGGTCGCGTTGAAGAAGTCTTCGTACTGGCGGATCCGGTTGGCGCGGGACTCGGCGCTCTCACCCTTGGGGGCGATGCAGTAGATCGTGACCTCGGTCTTGTCCACGGAGATCGGGCGGAAGTGCCGGATCTGCGACGAGAACTGATCCATCAGGTACACGTTCGGGTACAGGCACAGGTTGCGGGAGGCGCCGACCATGAATTCGGCCTTCTTCTCGCCGAATTCCTTCGCGAGCTCGTCCTTGCGCGGGAACAGCGGACGGTCCTCCGGGTTGCCCCACCACATCCACAGCAGCAGGTGACCGTGCTCGAACGAGTGGTAGCCGCCACCCTGCTTGCCCCACGTGCCGGCATCCATGGCCTTGGTTTCGTTGCTGGACTCACCGGCGGTGCGGCGCGCGGTGGTGGCCGCGTAGTTCCAGTGCGTCGCGGAGACGTGGTATCCGTCGGCGCCGTTCTCGGCCTGCAGCTTCCAGTTGCCGTCGTACGTGTAGGTCGACGCTCCGCGCAGGACCTCGAGCCCCTCGGGGGACTGGTCGACGATCATGTCGATCATCGTGGTGGCATCACCGAGATGCTCCGTGAGCGGTTTGACGTCGGGATTGACGCTGCCGAACAGGAAGCCGCGGTAGCTCTCGAAGCGCGCCACCTTCGTCAGGTCGTGGCTGCCGTCGGTGTTGAACTGCTCCGGGTAGCCGGCGCCGCGCGGATCCTTGACCTTGAGCAGCTTGCCGTTGTTGCGGAACGTCCAGCCGTGGAAGGGGCACGTGAACGTCGTGCGGTTGTCCGTCTTGCGGCGGCACAGCATCGCACCGCGGTGGCTGCACGCGTTGATCAGCGCGTTCAGTTCGCCTTCCTTGTCGCGGGTGATCACGATCGGCTGGCGGCCGATGTTGGTGGTGAAGTAGTCGCCGACATTCGGGATCTGGCTCTCGTGCGCGAGGTACACCCAGTTGCCCTCGAAGATGTACTTCATCTCCAGCTCGAAGATCTCTTCGTCGGTGAAGACATCGCGCCGGACCTGGTAGCGGCCGGTTTCGGGGTCTTCGACGAGAGCGCCGTCGAGATGGTTGCGCACGTGGTCCACGGTGTCGGTCATTGAATATCCTCCAGGTATCTGCTTCGTTCCCGGGGCGGACGGGGCTGGCGTCCGTTGCAGCCTCGGACGGGCTGGTGTGGGGCGTCCAGGAAGCGGCGGTGTCCGGTGTTACTCACTACGATGACAGCCTGTGTTACCGGTCACACCGGGGAAATGCCTAGGGATGCCTAGGACTCTCTCCTCGAGGGCTCAAAGACTCTGGCAAAAGCAGGTGGCCGAATGGCATATCCGTGTCGCCTGCGCGACAGAATGTGGCATTCGGCCACTGTGGGACGGGGGGAGAACCTAGCAGACCCACACCTGCGGGGCCGGGCGGTCGAACGACAACTCGGGGAAGTCGTCGTCGGCGACGAGGGTCTGCGGCCGCCGTTCGACGTAGTCGTGCCCGTAGGTGCGCATGTATCCGATGCACTTCACGGGGTAGTCGATCGGATCGGATCCCTTCCCGCCCGCAGTGCGGAAGAGATTCGGAAAACCCTGAACCACTCCCGAATCCGATGCGAGAAGGGCGCCGTCGCGGCCGTGCAGGGGCACGGAGCCGTCTCCGTCGACGACGTACTTGGCGCGCGAGGCGATGCGACGTCCGACGCGGATCTCCCAGCGGTGATCGATGTCGTCGTAGTGTGCGGAGTCCACGGTGGCCGCTTCGTGAACGGCCAGGCGCAACTCGTCGTGGAGGCGGGTGGCCGAACGCCGGGAGGCGAAGGAACGCCCGAGGACCACTACATCGAATTCCGGGACAGGGGCAGGGGCGCCGGAATTCGAGGTGGTCATGATCTCGGGCGTTCCTTCTGGGGGATGGTCCGGGGAGGGTTGGAAGCCGCGCGCAGGCAGGCAGAGGGGGTTGTCGTCCGCCCGCGCGCGGCAGATCAGGGCGCTACTTCTTGTAGAAGGCGCTGACGTCGGCGTTGCCGATGAGGTCCGGGACCGTCCAGCCGTCCAGGTCGTATTCGCTCATGAACTGCTCGGCGAAGCCCTTCATGGAGGACACGTCACCGCGACTCTCCGCAGCGAACAGCAGTTCGGCCTTGACGTTCTCGTGGTTGCCGGCGTAGTTCCGTTCGTAGAGTTCGTGTCGGCCGCCGAACTCGGATCCGATCGAATCCCACAGTGCCTTCATGACCTTGATGCGGTCGACGGCCTGGATGCCGTCGGAACCCCGAACATACTTGTCCAGGTAGGGCCGCACGTCGGGATTCTTGAAATCGGCGGCGGACGAGGGCAGGTAGATGAGACCGGAGGCGACGTCCTGCTCGATGATCTCCTTGATGCGCGGGTAGCCCTGCATCGCGAACATCCGGTAGGTCAGGCCGTACTCGAGTTTGGGAATGACGGTGTCGCCGATCCACGGCTCGGGATTGTGGACCATCGAATCGGTGAGCGACCAGAACAGGTTGCGCCAGCCGATGACCTCACCGACGCGGGTCTGCACACCGCGGAATCCGCCGGCGCCGGTCGCGTCGAGTGCCTTCATGAGCAGGCCGGCGATGAAGTCGAGTTTCACCGCGAGGCGGGTGCAGCCCTGCAGCGTGAAGCGCTGGAGGAAACCGGAACCCGGAAGGAAGTTGTTGATCTTCTCGACGTCTCCGTACATGAAGACGTTCTCCCACGGCACCAGGACCTTGTCGAAGATGAAGATGGCGTCGTTCTCGTCCATGCGGGAGGACAGCGGGTAGTCGAACGGCGAACCGACGATGGCGGCGTTCTGCGAGTACGAGGCGCGGGAGATGAGCTTGATGCCGGGGGCGTCCATCGGCACCGTGCAGATCAGCGCGTATTCCTTCTTCTTGATCGGCAGACCGTAGTGGGCGATGAAGTTGTAGTTGGTGATCGCCGAGCCGGTGGCGACGACCTTGGCCCCGGACACGATCAGGCCGGCGTCGGTCTCCTTTTCCACCTTCATGAACACGTCGCCCACCTCGTCCGGAGGCAGCTGGCGGTCGACCGGCGGATTGATGATGGCGTGGTTCCAGTACAGCACCTTCTCCTGGGATTCCCGGTACCACCGCTTCGCGTTCTCCTGGAACGGCGAGTAGAACTCGTCGTTGGCCCCCAGTGTGCCGAGGAACGAGGCCTTGTAGTCGGGGCTGCGGCCCATCCACCCGTACGTCATGCGTGCCCACGTCGCGATGGCGTCGCGATCCGCGATCAGGTCGGCCGAGGACTTCGGGGTGCGGAAGAACGGCATGGTCACGCCGCCGTTGCCGGTGTCGGTGGGACAGGTGAGGGTGTCGACGTGCTCACCGGTGTGCATGCCGTCGTAGAGGCGGGCGGTCATGCGGATGGAGTTGCGGAACGCCGGGTGGTTGGTGAAGTCCTTGACCCGCTCGCCGTGCAGATAGATCTCGCGGCCGTCGTCGATCGAGGCGATGTACTCGTCGCCGGTCATCGGTCGCGACGCGAAGTTCTGCTGCTTGTTGGCAGCGCAGTCCGCGGCGACGTTGGTCTTGGAACGGTCGACGTCGAGAGTGGGGCGCGGCTCGGTGGTCGTCATGGAAGATCTCCTTGTCCGGGTGAGGCAGGGGAGGGGTATGGCCGAGGTCAGGATGGGGAAGCGGCGAGGTGGAACGGGCTGAAGCGCGTGTTCGCGTCGAACCATCCGCTGGTGGGATCGTCCATGCAGCCGTTCCATGCGGCGGTGCCGCTAGGGGTGCCGAGGTCGTGGAATGTGCTGCGATAGAACAGAAGCGGATCCTTGTCGCGTGTCACGGCGTCGACGATCTCGCCGATGTAGATCACGTGGTCGCCGCCGTCGTATTCGCGCCACGGGTTGCACGACAGCGTGGCGGCGGTGCCGCCGAGGATCGGGGCCGTGGGTCCCTGTTCCCACAGCGGGCCGGGCGACCGGGGCCGGCCGGCGAAGTGCATCGCGGTGTCGACCTGGTCGGCGGCGAGAATGTTCACCGCGAACGGAGCGCCCGACAAGAAGCTGCAGGCCTTCGAGGTGCGGGTCAGGGTCACCTGGCACAGCCGCGGCTCCAGCGAGACCGCCGTGAAAGCGGTGACGGTGGCACCGTGGGGCTCACCCTCGCCGTTGGCGCAGGTGATGACTGTGACGCCACTTGCGAACTGTCCGAAGATGTTTCGCAGCTTTCGCTGATCCATTCCTGGCCCTCCTCGATCGGTGTGACCTAGACCATACGAACCGGAGGGGGGCGCCGCGATCCGCTGAGCGCGGCCGCTATCCGCCGAGCGCGGCGGATAGGTCGAAGGTCCCTGCTTGCCGGGGAACGTGGTCCCGATCACACTGGACGGCGGATCCCCTCGGGATCGAACCGGGAAGGTGGACACGACGTTGACAGGAGCGACACCTGCACCCTCGGGCTGGGCCGAGGCCGCGGAGGTGGTTTCGCATGCGTATTTCATGCACGACCTGAAGCCGCTGAGAAACACCGCGCCGTCCCTGAATCTTCGGACGCTCCCGCTCGGCTCGGTGCGATTGGCGAGGATCGGATGGGGTGCCGAAGTCGCCATCGACAGCACTCATCCCGGCGCATACGCGGTCAACATTCCCCTTTCGGGATGCATCGAGTCGGTCGCCGCCGGCATCGAAGTCGTTTCGGGAGTGGGTCAGGCCTCGGTATTCCGGCCCGACACGGCTGCGACGATCAGCCGGTGGACCGACGACTGCGAGATCGTCGGCGTCAAGCTCGAACGCGACTACCTGCATCGCGAGATGGCCCGGATCCTGGGCCGCCCCGACATGCAGCTTCCGGCGCAGGTGGACCTGACCACCGAGTCGGGGCGGAGTTGGATGACGCTTCTGCGCTCGATCGTCGAGCAGCTCAAGGCCGACGAGTCGCTGTGGAACAACCCGCTCGTCGCCGAGCAACTGTCGGGCGCATTGACCTCGTCGTTCATTCTCGCGGTGATGCCGGACGACGCCGATCCGGCGGCGGGGGCGCGGCCGCGGATCATCAAGCGTGTACTCGATCGTCTGCACGCGGATCCCTCGCAGCCGTGGACCACCGCGGAGATGGCCGCACTGGCCGGGGTGAGCGCGCGCCGGCTGCAGGAGGGGTTCCGTGAATACCTAGGTGTGTGTCCGCGCGACTACCTGCTGAATCTGCGGCTCGAACGGATCCACGAGGCGCTCGCGGGCGGAAACGCCGCGGAGTTGTCGGTGACCGATGTGGCGCTGAGCTGGGGTATTACCCACACCGGACGTTTCGCGGCGGCCTATCGCCGCAAGTACGGTGTCGCGCCGTCGGAGACCCTCCGCGGCTGATCGGAGGCAGATCAGTCGCGCTGCGGCCGGTATCCGAGGTCGCTGCTCAACTGCTCGGCGCAACTCACGACGCACTTGGCCGCGTGATCGCGGAACGACTCGATCGTGTGCCGCCCGGTCGAGGTCGAGCACGCGAGCACGCCGACGACCGTGGCATTCGTGTCGAATATCGGGGCCGAGAGGGAGATTAGGCCCTCTTCCAGTTCCGCGGAGACCAGGGCATATCCGAGGTTGCGGACCTCGGCGAGTGCGGTGTGCAGTTCCTCCGCGCCTCCGAGCGTGGAGGAGGTGAGTCTGTCGAATCGGGTCTGGGCGATCACGGTGTCGACGGTTTCGCGCGGTGCCCACGCGAGCAGTGCCCGTCCCATCGATGTGGCATAGGCGGGGACGCGGGTGCCCACGGAGACGTTGATGCTCATGATGCGTCGCACGGGGATTCGGGCCGCATACACCACGTCAGGACCGTCGAGCACGCCGAGCGACGCGGATTCGTTGGTGTGATCGGCGATCTCTACGAGTTTGGGCAGGGCGGCGTCCACGAGGGCATGCGAGGACGAGTAGTGCTGGCCGATGCTGAGAACTCGTGGAGTGAGCGACCACCTGGTCCCCAGGGCCGTCACGTAGCCGAGTCGCTGCAGCGTGAGCAGGATGCGGCGTACCGCCGGACGGGACAGCCCCGTCTTCGTGGCAACCTCGGCGAGAGTCGGCGTCGGATCCTTCTCGTCGAACGCGTGCAATACGGCAAAACCGCGCTCGATGCTCTGTATGAAATCGCGTTCGCCACCCCGGCTGTTGCCTAGGTCGATACTCGGCATCGCTTCTCCTACCTGCAGGTTCGTCTGATCTTGCAGCATGCGGTGTTGACAAGAGGTGTGACAACACGCACAGTATGTGATGTACGCAATGCGATGCGCAAGTACGCACAGCGTACAGATGCCGATGATCCGCACAGCCCGCGCGATGAACCGGCCCCCAGCCTGCCCACCGTTTCCAGTCCCGACCAGGAGAGCCATGACCACCATGGATAACCCCACCGCCCACGCTTCGGGCAACGCCGCCACCGACAAGTTCAAGTCCGAGCGGGTTACGTCCGACACCTCCGTCGAGCGCGCCTCCGCGATCTACAAGGACGTGCTTGCGGCTCTCGCTGGGGTCGTTCACAAGCACGAGGTCACCTACGACGAGTACCGCGTCCTCAAGCAGTGGATGATCGACGTCGGCGAGTACGGCGAGTGGCCGCTGTGGCTCGACGTCTTCGTGGAGCACGAGGTCGAGGAAGTTCACTACAACCGCAAGAACTTCACCGGCACCAAGGGCTCCATCGAGGGCCCCTACTACGTGGAGAACTCGCCGAAGCTCCCGTCGAAGTGCACCATGCCGATGCGTGAGAAGGACAAGGTCGCTCCGTCGCTGATCTTCAAGGGTCAGGTCACCGACCTCGAGGGCAAGGGCCTGTCCGAGGCCACCGTCGAACTGTGGCACGCGGACGAAGAGGGCTTCTACTCGCGGTTCGCCCCCGGCATCCCGGAGTGGAACCTGCGCGGCACCGTCGAGGTCGACGAGAACGGCAACTTCGAGATCACCACGCTCAAGCCGGCTCCGTACAAGATCCCGGCCGACGGCCCGACCGGCTGGTTCATCGAGTCCTACGGCGGCCACCCGTGGCGTCCGGCCCACCTGCACCTCATGGTGAAGGCCCCCGGCAAGCGCCCCATCACCACCCAGCTGTACTTCAAGGGCGGCGATTGGGTCGAGGACGACGTTGCGACCGCGGTCAAGCCGGAACTCCTCCTGGACCCGCAGCCCAATGCGGACGGTGTCGCCGAGGTGACCTACAACTTCGTGCTCGACCCCGAGGCCTGATCCTTCCCTTCCGGATGAGGACCTACTCCTGACAACGAATGCCGGTGTCCCCCAGGGACACCGGCATTCGCTGTCGAGGCGCTCCCCCTGTCGCCCCCATCACTTCCGAACCCGATTGTGAGCTGACCGAAGATGTCCGACCCCGACCTGAAGATCGTCTCCGTCGAAACGACGATCATCGATATCCCGCTGATCCGCCCGCACAAGTTCGCGACAACGACGTCGGAGACCCAGCCGATCCTGCTTGTCTCCGTCACCACCGCCGGCGGGGTCACCGGCCACGGTGAAGGCGTCGTTCCCGGCGGACCCTGGTGGGGCGGCGAATCCGTCGAGACCATGCAGCAGATCGTCGACCGCTACATCGGTCCGTACATCATCGGCCGCGGCGTCGACGAGATCAGCGGGATCATGGTCGATATCGAACGAATCGTCGCGAACGCGCGGTTCGCGAAGGCCGCTGTGGACGTGGCCCTGCACGACGCGTGGGCCCGCAGCCTCGGCGTCAGCGTCGCGACCCTGCTCGGCGGTGCGTTCCGGACCGGTGTCGACGTGCGCTGGGCGCTCGGCGCAGCCCCCCTCGAAGAGATCGTCGAAGAGGTCTCCCACAAGATGGACGAGCGCCTCAACTTCGCCTTCAAACTCAAGATGGGCGCGCTCGACCCCGCCGTCGACACCGAACGTGTCGTCAAGATCGTCGAAGCCTTCGACGGCAAGGTCGGTTTCAGCATCGACGTCAACGCCCGGTGGGATCGCTTCACCGCGCTGCGGCACGTCCCCCAGTTGGTCGACGGCGGAGTCGAGCTCATCGAACAGCCCACCCCGGCAGAACAACTCGACGTGCTTGCCGAGATCAACCGGCGAGTGTCCGCGCCGGTGATGGCCGACGAGTCCGTCCAGACGCCGCACGACGCCTATCAGGTCGCCAAGCTCGGCGCTGCCGACGTCATCGCTCTCAAGACCACGAAGTGCGGTGGACTGCAACGCAGTAAAGAGGTGGTGGCCGTCGCGAAGGCCGCCGGGCTGCGCTGCCACGGCGCGACCTCGATCGAAGGGCCGATCGGCACCGCGGCGTCGATCCATTTCGCATGCTCCGAGCCGGGCATCAACTACGGTACGGAACTGTTCGGTCCGCAGTTGTTCGCGGTCGAACTGCTGCAGAAGCCGCTCGACTACTCCGACGGTCAGGTCCACCTTCCGGAGGGCCCCGGCCTCGGCGTCGAACTCGACATGGACGTCGTCCGGAAATACGCCCGCGCCTGACCGGCCGCGGCACCGATCACTCAGCTTACGAGGAGAAAATCACCATGGCACTGTTCCACGTTCGGATGGATGTCAACATTCCCCGCGACCTCGACCCCGAGGTGCGCGCCGAAACCGTCGCCAGGGAAAAGGCCTACAGCCAGGAACTGCAGCGGTCGGGCAAGTGGCCCGAGATCTGGCGCATCGTCGGTCAGTACAGCAACATCTCCATCTTCGATGTGGAGTCGGCCGACGAACTGCACGAGATCCTGTTCAACCTGCCGCTGTTCCCCTTCATGGACATCGAGGTCATGGCACTGACCAAGCACGGATCCGACGTCAAGGACTAGAGACGGTTCCCTCGTCGTCGCGCACGACGCCGCAGCGGCAGGCCATACTCGAGGTATGACCCTGCCGCTGCGCGACGTCTACGCCGAACCGACCCTCGCCGACCTGCTGCCGTCGGTCCTCGCGTCCGCGGGGGTGAGCGGCGAGGCCAACCGCCTCGAGCTCGCCGGTTCCGATCGCACCGTGGTGCTGCTCGTCGACGGCATGGGATGGGAACTGCTGCAACGCAACAGCGCTGCCGCACCGTTCCTGACCGCTGTCCCCGGACGGGCGATCCGCGCCGGCTTTCCCACCACCACCGCGTCGAGTATCGCGTCGCTCGGCACCGGTCTGCCGTCGGGGCGGCACGGCATCACGGGTTATCAGTCGTACGTCGACGAAATCGAAGCACCCGTGAACTGGCTTCGGTGGACCCTCGCGGGAACCTCGGTCGATCAGCGCGAACAGCTGGTGCCCGAGGACATCCAACCGCACCCCACCGTCTTCGAACGCGCCGACGCCGCAGGGCTCGCCGTGACCACGGTCGTACCAAGGCACTTCGACGGCAGCGGCCTGACGCGCGCGGTGCTGCGCGGCGGCACGTTCGTGGGGGTGTCCGCGTACGGCGATCTGCTCGCGAGCGTCGTCGNGGCCACGTGCAGCTCCGAGCGGTCCCTCGTCTACTGTTA
This sequence comes from Rhodococcus chondri, assembly GCF_036327435.1. Lineage (NCBI taxonomy): Bacteria > Bacillati > Actinomycetota > Actinomycetes > Mycobacteriales > Nocardiaceae > Rhodococcus > Rhodococcus chondri. Next base: position 16,907 of record NZ_JAUZMZ010000056.1, read on the forward strand.
TCTCGGCGAGGTCGACACGCTCGGCCACGTGTACGGCCCGGAGTCCGCGGCGTGGCTCGCGCAACTCACTATCGTCGACCGGTTCGTCGAACAGCTCGCCGGTGCCCTGCCCGACGGCACGCGGCTGCTCGTCACCGCCGACCACGGCATGGTCGACGCCTCCCGGGGCCGCCGTATCGACTTCGACCACTCGCCGGGTCTTTCGGACGACGTGACGATCATCGCCGGGGAACCGCGCTGCCGCCACATCTACACCGAACGCGTCGATGCGGTTCTCGAACGCTGGCGCAACGAACTGGGGGACGACCTGTGGGTCGGCACCCGCGACGAGGTCCTCGCGGCCGACCTGTTCGGTCCCGACCCCGACCCGGCGCTGACCGGACGAATCGGCGACCTCGTCGCGATCGGGAAGGGCGAGGCGTCGATCATCCGCACCGACGGCGAACTGATCATGTCGAAACTGCCCGGTCAGCACGGTGCCCTCACCGACGACGAGCTGCTCGTTCCCCTCCTGCAACTCCGCTGACGTGTCGAAGCTCGCGTGTCGTCGCGGGCATCTGTCAACTAATGTGGACACATGCGAATCAATGCCGCTGTGACGTGGCACGACCGCAGGAGCAAGATCGCGTTGATCATCCTCTGGGTCGTCCGCATCCTGGTCAAACCGATCCTCACCCTCTGGCCGAGCAACGACTTCGGTATCGCGCTTCTGGGCCGGCTGTCATGGGTCGTCGACCGCCTCACACCGACCCCGCGCACCGTCCACGTCACTCCCACCGAACTGGGCGGCGTGCCGGGTGAACACATCATCTCGCCCAAACCCGTCGACGATCCGCTCGACGACGCCACGATCCTCTACCTCCACGGCGGCGGCTTCATCTTCTGCGGTCCGTCCACCCACCGGCAGCTCTGCACGCAACTCGCGCTCGATTCGGGTGCGCCCGTGTACTCGATGGATTACCGGCAGGTCCCGACCGTGCCCATCGCCGGATCGGTGCAGGACGCGATGAACGCCTACGTGGCGCTGCTCGACGTCGCCGACGACCCCACCCGCATCATCGTCGCCGGCGACTCCGCCGGCGGGTACCTCGCCGCGAAGGTCGCGGAGATCGCCGCCCGGCGCGGCATCCAGCGACCGGCCGCCGTCATCGGCTACTCACCGCTGCTGAACCTCGATCTCGACGACCACGATCCGGCGTACATGGCACGGGATTCCTACCTACCCATCAAGGCGCTCGACAAGCTGCGGCCCCGATGGTTCGCCGGTCAGGAAGCCATCGAAGGGGAGATGAACCCCGTCGACGCCGACCCCGCACTGTTTCCGCCGATGTTCATGTGCGCCGCCGAATACGAGCTGACCAGACCCGACGTCGAGATCATGACCGAACGGCTCGTGTCCGCGGGGCAGGTCGTCGAAACGCACCTGTGGCGCGAACAGATCCATGCGTGGCCGGTACTCGCCCGCACCCTGCCCGAGGCAATGGCACTGATTGCGCTCAGCACCGCGTTCGCGCGGCGCATCGTGATGGCCGTCGACGACGACCGCGCCGCCTGATACCTCACATGTTGGTGTTGATCGGATCGGTCGCTTCCGGCAGTGCCGCACTCGTGCCCCCGGACGGGTCCACGTCCGGGTGGTGCATGCCCGCGGTGTAGGCGGTCATCGACAGCGATCCGTATTCGACACCGTCCACGAGCGTGTCCGGTTGCCCGCTGGATTCGGCGACCAGCCCGGCGAAATACAGCATCGGCAGAAAATGATCCGGTGTCGGAACGGCTTTCGTGAACTCCGGATGCTCGCTCAGCCGTGCCGCATCGCCGGGGCGGTCCCGCAGCAGGTCCCTCGCCGCATCGTCGAAGCGGTGTGCCCAGTCGAACCCCTCACCGGGACGCCGTGGATCCATGCCGCCGAGGTTGTGGACGATGTTGCCGCTGCCGACGATCAGCACCCCGCGCTCGCGCAGCGCGGCAAGTTTTGCGCCCAGCTCGACGTGATAGTCCAGCGGCTTGTACGCATTGAGACTCAGTTGCACCACAGGCACATTCGCGTCCGGAAACATGTGTGTGAGCACCGACCACGTGCCGTGGTCGATACCCCACGAGTCGACGTCGGCCCCCACCCAGGTGGGACGCACGATGTCGGCGATCTCCTCGGTGAGTTCGGGCGCACCCGGAGCGGGATAGTCGACGTCGAACAACTCCTGCGGGAACCCGAAGAAGTCGTGGATCGTGCGCGGCGACGGCATCGTCGTGACAGCGGTGGCATTGATGAACCAGTGCGCCGAGATCGACAGGATCGCCCGGGGCGTGGGAACCGACCGTCCGAACGCCGCCCAGGCGTGCGTGTACCGATTCGAGTCGAGTGCGTTGAGCGGACTGCCGTGACCGATGAACGCGACGGGCATACGTTCGGACATTCGATACCCGGCCTCTCAGCGGCCGAGCCGCGGTCGCAGCCATTCGACGAGATCGCTCAGCACCCGGTCGTTCTCGGGTTCGTTGAACACCTCGTGGAACAGCCCGTCGTACAGCTTCAGGGTCAGGTCGGGTGAGCCGGCACGGTCGGCAATCAACTGTGCACCGGCCGGGTCGGCGAGTGTGTCGGCCGTGCCGTGCTGCACGAGCACAGGTAGAGCCAGCGCCGGTAGACGCTCCGCGACGCTCTCCTCGTTGACGACGAGCGCGCGGGCGATCCCGGCGGGGATCGGACCGTGGTGGACGAGGGGGTCGGACTGGTACGCCGCGACCACCGCCGGGTCGCGGGAGACCGCAGTGCTGTCCAGTTTCTGCACCGGCACATCGGGCAGGAACCGTCCGAGCACCTTGCCGATCTGCACCACGATATTCGGAGTGCCGCCGGTGACCACCACGGCCGGACCCGAGAGCGCGAGCGCGGTCAGCCGATCCTGATGATCGAGGGCGTAGGCCAGGGCAATGGCACCGCCCATCGAGTGCCCGAGCAGGAAGGTCGGCTGCTGCGGATGCGCGTCGACGGCGATGTCGAACAGCTTGTCGAGGTCGTCGGTGAACTCGCTGATCTCCCGTGCGCGGAGGCGCTTGCCGCCCGAGCGACCGTGACCGCGGTGATCGGGCGCGTACACCACCAGTCCGAGCGCTGTGAGACGTTCGGCGACATGGTCGTAGCGACGGGCATGCTCGCCGAGTCCGTGGGAGAGCACCAGCACGCCCGTGGTCGCGCCGTCCGGCGACCAGACGTCGTACACGATCCGGGTGTCGTTTCCGCCGGTGAACGAGGCCTCGGTGTGCTGCATGCGCATCTCCTGACGAGTGGTCGACCTGCTGCCTTCCGAATCCTCGCACGAGAGCCGGCTGCAACCTTGTACGCGACTCGCGACCGGAGGATCGTGGACGGGAGATCACGTGCGAAGGGCCCGGCGATGGAAACCAAGATTACCGAGATCGCTCCGGATATCTATCGTTTGTCCACGTTTGTCGACGACGTGAATCTGGCGATGAACCAGTTCTTCGTCGACGGTGACGAGCCGCTGCTGTTCCATACGGGTCAACGCGCGCTCTTTCCCCTTGTGTCCGAGGCGGTCGCGCGTCTGATTCCGTTGGATCGACTGCGGTGGATCACGTTCGGTCACGTCGAGGCCGATGAATGCGGCTCGATGAATTCGTGGCTCGCGGCCGCGCCGACAGCGGAGGTCGCGCACGGCGCACTGGCATGCCTCGTCCAGGTCGGTGATCTTGCCGACCGTCCACCGCACCCGCTGCAGGACGGCGACGTCCTGGATACGGGCCGCCGACGGATACGCCACATCGACACGCCCCATATTCCGCACGGGTGGGATGCCGGACTCATGTTCGAGGAGACGACGTCGACGCTGCTGTGCGGCGATCTGTTCACGATGTTCGGTAGCTACCCGGCGCAGACCGACAGTGAATTGCTCGGTCCGGCCTTGGCCGCCGAAGATATGGGGCGCCCGACGTGCCTGACCCCTGCCCTCGCCCCGACCCTTCGTGCCCTCGCCGCCCTGAAACCTCACACGCTCGCCCCGATGCACGCACCGGCGTATGCGGGTGATTGCGCGGCAATGCTGCAGGGCCTCGCCGGGGCCTACGAAGAACGATTGGTAGCCGAACTCGAGAAGTCGGCCGACGGCCGGTGAAGGCAGAGAACAATTCGGTTGACCGCCGGATCCGCGCCGGTACTCTCGTTGTTGTGATTCAAGCTCTGTTTTTCGACTGACGACGCCGTCCGCCCCCTCGTGACGTGACCGAGGCCGCGGTCCGAGTTGTGTCCCCCGGCCGATGATCCGGCCGTTCGTCAGAGCACATTTTCGGCCCCACTGTCATGGGACGAGTGTGCCTCCCTCCGGAGGAAACATGCCTACCATCACCCTGCCCCGACGTGCCCGCGCGCAACTCGGCGCGATCGACGTGCACATCGCCCGCGGCGGGCATCCCGTCCTGCAAGGCGTCGACCTGACCGTCGCCCCCGGCTCCCGTATCGGCGTCGTCGGTGAGAACGGACGCGGTAAGTCCACCTTGCTGCATGTTCTCGCCGGTAGCCTCGAGCCCGATTCCGGGTCGGTGCGGCGATTCGGTTCATTCGGTGTCGCCGAACAGGAAACGGCCGTCACGCCGGGCCGTACCGTCGGCGACCTGGTCGACCTCGAGCTCGTCGACGCCCACGCCGCGCTGCGAGCCGTCGACGACAGTGCCGCATCGCTTGCGGAGGATCGGCCGGGCACTGCCGGTGCCTACGCAGAGGCACTCGATATCGCCGAGCAGCTGGACGCGTGGGACGCCGACCGGCGCGTCGACACCGCGCTCGAGGCGCTCGGCGCCGTGACCGACCGGTCCCGGCCCTTGTCCGAGATGTCCGTCGGACAGCGCTATCGGGTGCGCCTGGCAGCGCTGCTCGGCGCGCAGCATGATTTTCTGCTCCTCGACGAGCCGACCAACCACCTCGACGCGACCGGACTCGAGTACCTCACACAGCAGCTGAGACAGACCCGCAGCGGCATCGTGCTCGTCAGCCACGATCGCGCCCTGCTGTCCGACGTGGCGACGTCGATTCTCGATCTGGATCCGAGCCGCGGCGGTCGTCCCCGTCGGTACGGCGGGGGCTACGCAGGCTACCGGGAAGGCCGCCGAGCCGAATATGCCCGCTGGGTCGACGAATACGGGCGTCAGCAGGCCGAGTCGACGCGCTTGGCCGGTGACCTCGAGGACGCTCGGGATCGACTCCTCACCGGGTGGCGCCCCGGCAAGGGGACGGGCAAGCACCAGCGCGCGACGCGGGCACCGGCGCTGGTGCGGTCCGTGCATCGACGCCAGGAGGCACTCGACGAACATGTGATCACGACCCCCGTTCCGCCGCTGCGGTTCTCGATGCCGGCGCTCGGTGCCGAACTGGACAGGCTCGAGCCGGACGTGGCGCTGCTCCACGCCGAGGACGTCACCGTCGCGGGGCGGCTCGGCCGCCCGGTGTCGCTGGCGGTGGCGGCGGGCTCCCGCCTGACCGTGACCGGTCCGAACGGCGCCGGAAAATCGACGCTGCTCGCAGTGCTCGCGCAGGACATCGCGCCGACGACGGGGGTGCTGACCGTCGATCCGGTGGTGCGGGTCGCGTTACTCGCGCAGGAATCATCGCCACCGGCCGGTACGAGGGTCCGGGACGCGTACGACGCGCACCTCGGAATGCTTGTTTCCTCCGGTGCGGTACCCGACGCCGAGGTGGTGCAGCTCGAGGAACTGGGCCTGTTCGCGGAGGCGGACCTGGACAAGCGGGTCCGGGACCTGTCGATGGGACAGCAGCGCCGGCTCGATCTCGCGATGGTTCTCGCGACCCGGCCGCACGTGTTGCTGCTCGACGAGCCGACGAACCATTTGTCGATCACGCTGGTCGACGAGCTGACCGACGCCCTGGGGGCAACCGATGCCGCAGTGGTGCTCGCGACGCACGACCGTCAGCTGCGTCGTGATGTCGATCGGTGGCGGCAGCTGGAGCTGGGTACGTGACGGAACTCGTTATCGGTGCTCAGCCGTAGACCTGCGCGTAGAGGTCGCGGATCTCGGCGTCACTCGGCACGACCGGATTGTTGTTCGGCGACCCCGATGCCAGAGCCTGCTGCGCCATGAGCGGGATCATCTCGTCCCAGCGGGCCCGGTCGATGCCGTACGTCTTGGGGGTGGGCACCTCCACGTCCCGGCACAGCTCGCGCAGCGCCACGACCAGGTTGTTCGCGGCGGTGGTGTCGTCATCGCCGCTGGTGGCGACACCCAGGGCGCGAGCGCAGTCGGCGTACCGGGACTCGGCGGCCGTGACAGAGAAGGCGGTCACGGCGGGGAAAAGCATGGCGTTCGACAGGCCGTGCGCGACGTGAAAGTGGGCACCGATGGGCCGGCTCATGCCGTGCACGAGCGCGACCGACGAATTGGAGAACGCGATCCCGGCCTGGGTGGCCGCCAGCATCATCTGCTCGCGCGCGTCGGCGTCCGAGCCGTCTGTGTATGCGCGGCGCAGCGACCGGCCGATGGTGCCGATGGCGACGAGGGCGAGACTGTCGGAGAACGGATTCGATTTCCGGCTGACGTACGCCTCGATCGCGTGGGTGAGAGCGTCGACGCCGGTGTCGGCGGTCAATCGCGGTGGCATCGACAAAGTCAGTTCATAGTCGATCACCGCGGCGACCGGCAGGAACGCCAGGCCGGGGCAGAGCATCTTCTCGTCGCTGAGGCTGTCGGTGATGACCGTGAACTGGGTTGCCTCCGAACCGCTTCCCGCGGTGGTGGGGACGGCGATGATCGGCAGGGCCGGACCGGCGTTGATGCGTGGCGCCTTGTAGTCGCGCATCGACTCGCCCTGACGGCCGAGGATTCCCAGGGCCTTGGCGGTGTCCATCGGGCTGCCACCCCCGAATCCGATCACCGTGTCGGCGTCGTGCTCGGTGAGTGCGGCGAGCCCCGCGTCGAGCGAGTCGGTGGTCGGGTCCGGCACGGTGTCGGCGAACAGCCGGGGCGTGGTACCGGCGGCTTCGAGGTTGTCGAGCATCCGCTGGGCGGCGCCGGTGCCGACCTGGAAGGCGTCGGTGACCACGAGCGGGCGGGACAAACCGAGGCTTTGGACGACGTCGCCGATCTCTCGGACGGCTCCGCCTCCGATGCGCATGATGCGCGGCAGCGCGATGGATGCAGTCATGGTCGGGATCCTCTCATCGGACCGGTTGCCGTGGGCGATCCGGCGAGGAGGCGCAGTCTGGCTTCGGATTCGGAGCCGGGTTCGGTGGTATAGACGAACAGGGTCTGATCGGCTTCCCCGGTCACTTCGAGAGCCTCGTAGTACACGTCGATGCGGCCGACGAGCGGGTGGTCGAGTCGTTTGATGCCGTCGCGACGTTCGATCACCCGATGGTCGGCCCACCAGGTGCGGAACTCCTCACTGTGCGCAGACAGGTCGCCGACGAGTTGCGCGAGCAGGGGATCTCCGGGGTGCCGGCCGGCGTCCAGTCGCAGGGTGCCGACCATGGAGGACGCGGTCTTCTCCCAATCCACGTAGCGCCGCCGGGCCTCCTCGTCGAGGAAGGCCCAGCGGGGCCCCCGATACGCGCGAGAGCTTGGTCAACTGGATGAAACAGTTCGTCGAGCCCGGAGCGACCCATGTCTGTCAGTCCACCGCCTGTCACCACGCCCTCGATATCCACGGACGCAGCCGAGCACAGTCCGTTGCTCGAGCGTCCGGAGGTTCGGCCTGCGGGCGTGCGCGATGTTCTGCGCGACCTCGGCGCACAGTACGTGACCAACGGAGTGATCGGGTTCGTCTTCTCCGCGTCCGGCCCGATCGCGGTGACTCTGGCGGTCGGAGCGGCCGGAGGCTTGACCGGGGCTCAGCTCGCATCCTGGGTATCGCGATCTTTCTCGCCGCAGGGCTCGCGACCCTGGTGATGTCGATGGTGTACCGGCAACCGCTCGGATTCGCGTGGTCGATCCCCGGGACCGTGCTGCTGGGTCCGTCGCTGCAGCACTTGTCGTTCCCCGAAGTGGTCGGCGCGTTCTTCACGGCCGGTGTCCTGATCTCCGCCCTCGGACTGACCGGGGTGGTGCGGCGGGCCATGGCGGCGATACCGATGCCGATCGTGATGGCCATGGTTGCGGCGGTGGTCCTGCGCTTCGGAACCGACATCGTCACCTCGACCCGCGACAACCCTGTGGTGGCTGCGCCGATGGTGCTCGCGTTCGTCGTCCTCACCGCGGTTCCGATGCTGGGCCGGTTCCTCCCGCCCGTGCTGGGAGCGCTTGTGGTCGGCGTAGTCGCGGTGCTGGCGAGCGGTCAGTTCACATCCGACGACGCCGACGGTCCGGCCTTCGCGACTCCGGTGTTCACCGCGCCCGAATTCACTTGGGCCGCACAGCTGGAGCTGGTGGTGCCGTTGATCGTCACCGTCCTGATCGTCCAGAACGGCCAGGGCATCGCAGTGCTCAGAGCCTCCGGTCACCGCCCACCGGTCAATGTCTTCGCTGTGTCCTCGGGAGTCTTCTCGGTGCTCAACGCGGGTTTCGGTGCGGTGTCGGCCTGCGTGACCGGTCCGACCAATGCCCTGTTGACGTCCTCCGGTGACAAGAGCCGCCACTACACCGGTGCCGTGGTCTACGGTCTGCTCGCGCTGGTGTGCGCGATGCTGGCCCCGACCCTGACGAAGTTCATGCTCGCCACCCCGGAGGCGTTCGTGCCGGCCCTCGGTGGGATCGCGATGCTCGAGGCCCTTCAACAAGCCTTCGTCACAGCTTTCGCGACCTCGTTCACCCTCGGGTCGCTGGTCACGTTCGTCGTGACGATCGCAGACCTGAACCTGTTCAACATCCATGCCGCGTTCTGGGGCATCCTGATCGGCTACGTCGTCTCCCGGGTGCTCGAACGAGACGATCACGCGCAGTCGGCGGTTCGGCCTGCCGCTTGACGCGTAGACCCGCGCGTAGAGGGCACGGCGGTGGTGGGTATCCAGAAATCCCTTATCGGAACGACGGATCGGCGCGGACGAACCGCTCGTCGATGTCGGCGATCGACCGCGCACCGGTCAGCGCCATGGTGAGGTCGAACTCGGCGATCACGTTACGGATGACTTCTTCCACCCCACGCTGCCCCGCGACCGCCAACCCGTACATGTAGGGCCGGCCGAGCAGCACCGCGTCGGCGCCGAGCGCGAGTGCGACGAATATGTCGGAGCCACTTCGGATTCCACTGTCCAGCAGCAACGTCGGTTCCCGCCCGAGCGCGGCTCTGATCTCGAGCAGCGCGTCGAGCGAGGCGATCGCCCCGTCGATCTGGCGCCCACCGTGGTTGGACACCACGATCGCGTCGGCGCCGAGATCGACGGCGCGGCGCGCATCGTCGGGATGCACAATCCCTTTGAGCACGATCGGCAGCCTCGTACGGTCGCGCAGCGTCGCCAGGTGATCCCAGCTCAAACCCGGATTGGAGTAGATGTCGAGGAACGTCTCCGCGGCGGCGCGCGGTACGGGGGAGCGCAGATTGTCGAGGAACCTGCCCGGATAGTTGCGGGTCATCGAGAGCAGCGTGCGGATCGCCCCCGGCGTGACCTCGGGCCGCTCGGTGACCGTGTTGCGTGCGGTGTCCACCCGCTGCCGGACGATGTCGCGGAACCGCGGATCCGAGGTGTACTGGGCGATGCCCTCGCCCCGCGCGAACGGCAACGAACCGAGGTTCAGGTCCTGTGGACGCCATCCCAGCATCGTCGTATCCAGGGTGACGACGACGGCTTCGGCGCCGCTCGTTTCGGCCCGATGCAGCAGACTGTCTACGAGCCCCTCGTCGGAACTCCAGTACAGCTGGAACCAGTGGGGAGCCGAACCCATCGCGGCAGCGCAGTCCTCCATCGAACTGCAGCCTTGATTGGAGAAGATGTACGGCACCCCGGTCGCGGCGGCGCCCCGCGCGATCGCCAGGTCGCTGTTCCGGGCCATCAACGCGCCCGCACCGACCGGGGCCAGCAGCAGCGGCGACGACAACGACGTGCCCACCACGCTCGTGCGCAGGTCGCGCTCGGTGACGCCGTGCGCCATGCGCGGGACGATCGCCCACCGGTCGAACGCGCGCCGGTTGTTGCGCATCGTGCGTCCCTCACCCGCACCGCCCGCGACGTAGGCCCAGGCCCGTTTCGAACTGGCGCGGCGCGCGGCGCGCTCGAGGTCGCCGAACGACGTCGGCACTGCGGGTCGACGGCCCAGCGCCCCGTCGCGGTAGACGACACCTTGGCGGTCGCGGCCTGGGCCGGCAGTGGAGGGAGCAGCGGTTTCGGTCACGAGTTTGTCCTCTCCCGAGCGCGGTGGTGCACCGATCCTTCCTCACAGCGGTGGTTTGGGTGACGGCTACGACGCACCCCGTCGCCGAACTTGTGGAGGACGCCCTCCGCCGCAGCAGCGCCGCCGCTCAGGCCGCGAGCATCCTCTCGAGGTCGTCGAGCACCAGCATCGCCCCGGTCGGACCGAGGGCGAGGAACCAGGTTTCGTCGCTGACGGGCGTCGCGTGCCCGTCCTCGACGGCCTGGAGTTCGTTCCACAGCGGTCCGCCGACCACGCTCGCCTCGTCGGTCTTGTCCGGCGCTCCGTAGCTGGAGTAGAAGATCCGGTCGCCCGCGGCCTCGCCGATGGTCTCCGGACTCACCTCGACCGCCAGCTCGTCGACGTTCTGCACGGCGGGCCGGGGCAATCCGACATCCTGCAGGATGACACCGATGAACGAGAGATTTCCGTAGAGCCGGATCCTGCCCGACATGAACCGCACCAGCGAGATGGTCGGATCGCCGGGAATGGCTGCCCGCACTTCGTCGGCACGCTTTTGGTAGGCGTTGAGGACCTCGTCGGCCTTGGTTTCCTCACCGATGGTGTCCGCGACCAAGAGGAAGTTCTCTTTCCAGGGGAAGCCGGGCCGGATGCCGAACACCGTCGGGGCGATGGACGAGAGCTGCGGGTACAGCTTGTCGGCCCGCAGCTTGCTACCGAGAATGAGGTCGGGCTGCAGCGCCGCGATCGCTTCGAGGTTCAGGTTGTTGATCGTCCCTACGTCCGCGACCCCGGACAGCTTCTCGGCAAGGTAGGACGGCTGACCCGCCGCGCTCTCGGGGTTCGCCAGCCCGACGGGAGTCAGTCCCAGCGACAGCACGTCGTCGAGTTCGCCGCCGTCGAGGACGATCACCCGCTCGGGCTTGGTCTCGATCACCGTCTCGCCGAGGGCGTGGGTGACGGTGCGGGGGAACACGCCGGGCTCGGCGTCGCTGCCGAGTGCAGCTGTCTCGGTATCGGCGGTGGCGAACAGGCGTCCGCCGGTGGCGACCTCGGTGTTGCCGGAGGAGGAACCGGTGGTGTCGGTGGTGCCGCAGGCGGCCAGGAACACGGTGGCGAGGGCCGCCAGCCCGACGCGGGTCACAAGCTTGTGCATGAGGGAAGGCTAGCCTATGTACTTCGTGAATGCTGGGCGGAGGGATCCGCCTCCGATGCGCGGATCGTGTCGGTCGACGGCACGATCGAGCGGGCAAGCGCGTGCATCAGGAAGTCGAGTTCGGGAGTCGCGGTGGTGCCGCTGCGCACGACCCCGCACACCGGTACCCGCAGCAGGCGGCGCGTATCGCGCATGAAGCGCAGCCCCTTGTGCGGGGTTTCTGCTGCGGTGCTGGCATACAGCACCGTCCACGCGCGCGGGTTGGTGATCACCTCGAGGGTGGCGGTGTGATCGCTCGCGATGGCCGGACCCAGCCGGGCACGCCGTCCGACCTCGACGAAGGCGTCTTCGATCACGCGGTGGAGCAGCACCTGGTTGCTGCGTGGCGGCAGCAACAGCGGGAAGTGGGCGAGTTCGCCCAGGTCGACGGTCGAGAACGCGGACAGCGGGTGTTGGCTCGACGTCACGATCACGAGGTCTTCGACCCCGAGCCGGATCGCCTCGAGTCCGGGACGGTCCACG
>NZ_JAUZMZ010000057.1:0-27927 GCF_036327435.1 Rhodococcus chondri
CGGTGCCGTCGGGCTCGTACCCGCCCGGCATGTCCCAGTAGCCGTAGTGGAACGGCAGGAACAACACGCCGGAGCGGATGCCGCAGACCCGCAGCTTCGCGTCCACCCGGCCACGCGGGGTGGTGATGCGCAGCAGGTCGCCCTCCGTCCAACCGTGCCGGCGAGCATCGGGCTCGGACATCTCCACCCATACCTCGGGAGCGGCCTGCTGCAGTTGCGGTGCCCGCCCGGTCTTGGTGCGGGTGTGGAAGTGATACAACGTGCGCCCCGTGGTCAGTAGATACGGGAACTCGTCGGAGGTCACCTCGTGCGGTGGCAGGTATTCCCCGGCCTTGATGATCGCCTTGCCCATCGGGTTCATGGCCTTGTACTCGGTCGGTTCGAGCGGAGCTCCGGTGACCATGTCGCGGCCGTAGCTCTCGCAGTACTGCGGCGAACTCCAGAACTTCCCGTCGAGGTACAGACGTTCGGTGCCCTCGGGATTCGCGTCGTTGCACGGCCACTGGATGCCGCTGCCGCCGCGCAGCTTGTCGTATGTGATGCCGGTGTAGTCGCACGGCCGTCCGGCCGTGCACTGTTTCCAGCCCTCGAACGCCTCCTCCGGTGTGGACCACTTGACCAGTGGCTGCCCGTCCCTGTCCTTCAACCCGACCCGGTGCGCGTAGTCGACGAAGATATCCAGATCCGATCGGGCCTGCCCGGGTGGATCGACCGCCTTCTCCGACAGGTGCACGGTGCGGTCGACGTTGGTGAACGTGCCGGTCTTCTCCCCCCACGTCGCGGCCGGGAGCACGACGTCGGCGAGCTGAGCCGTCTCGGACAGGAAGATGTCCTGAACGACGAGGAAAAGTCTTTCCTGGGACAGGATTTCGCGGATTCGACCGAGTTCGGGCAACGACACGGCGGGGTTGGTGCCGCTGACGTAGAGAAACCGGATCGAGCCGTCCTCGACGTAGCGCATCATCTGCATGAGGTGCGTGGGGGCGGTGTAATGCGGGATCCGCATCGGATCGACATTCCACACTCGTCCGAGCTCCGCGAGGTGCTCGTCGTTCGCCCAGTTCCGGAACGCCGGCAGGTCACCGTCGGCGCCGCATTCGCGCGTGTTCTGCGCGGTGGGCTGGCCGTTCATCTGCAGTACCCCGCACCCCGGTTTGCCGAGCATGCCGCGGATCAGGTGGACATTGTTCACCTGCACCGAGGCGGCGGTGGCCTGGTGCGACTGGTAGAAACCCTGCAGGACGGTCGAGAGCAATCGCTCGGCGCGGCCGAGGAGGCGGGCGGCCTCCCGCAGATCGGCGAGCGGCACGTCGCACACCTCGGCGGCCCGCTCCGGGGGATAGTCCGCGAGCTGCTTCTGCAGCTCTGCGAATCCGACGGTGTGCGCATCGAGATAATCCTGGTCGATCCAGCCGTTGTGCACGATCTCGTGCAGCAGCGCGTTCATCAGCATCACGTTGGTTCCGGGCCGGGGGGCGAGGTGAACCGTCGCCGCCCGGGCCACCGGCGTCTCCCGCGGGTCGACGCAGACGAGCGCGGGCGGGTTGGGGCCGGCGAGCCGGTCGAGTACCCGCGCCCACAGCACGCTCTGGGTCTCGGCCATGTTGTGGCCGTAGAGAGCGATGACGTCGGCGTGGTCGATGTCGGTGTAGGAGCCGGGCTGGCCGTCGCACGCGAACGACTCTTTGAGGGCCGCCGCCGCGGTCGCCGTGCACAGCCTGGTGTTGCCGTCCATGTGGTTGGTGCCGATGCCGCCGTGGCCGATCAGCGCCAGCGTGTAGTACTCCTCGAGGAACAGCTGTCCGGTGGTGTAGAAACCGATCGAGCTCGGGCCACGTTCCGCGAGCAGATCTTTCGTGCGGCCGGCGACGGCCTCCATCGCGGTGTCCCAGTCCGTCTCGACCAGCTTGCCGTCCCGCCGGATCAGTGGCCTCGTGAGTCGGTCCGGCGAATGGTTGGCCTGCCAGCCGAACAGGTCCTTCGGTCCGAGACGGCCGTGATTGACCCGGTCCACCGCTCTGCCTCGCACACCGACGATGTGCCCGTCCTTGACGGCGATGTCCAGTGCGTCCCCGTTCGAGTGCAGGATCGTCGCGGACTGCACCCAGGCGTCGACGTCGTCCTCGTTCACCCCGTCGCTGAGGTACATATCGACCCTGGTCGGCCACGTCTCGCCGGGCCCGTACGGCGTGCGGGTGCCCCACGGCGCCCCGATGCGATCTGTGTGCGTCATAGCTCCGCGATACCCGCGAGAACCGGGATCAAACGCCCTCGCGCATGCCGGCAGGGCAGGGGTGCCGCGGTGCCTGCCCGGGGCTCTGGTAGTGTGCACTCTCATGCAGCGCGCGTATTTCTGGTTTAGCAGGCCGGCCCTGGGTGGGTCGGTCGGCGTGACCACGCGCTGACTTCTTCACCTACGAGCCGGAAGCACGACCGGCTCGCTGGGATCTACAGGGTTCTTCCGGGTCGGACACAGACACCGAGAAGAGGAATGAACCCCAGATGAGCTCCACCACCGGAATCTCCACCGACCATCTCGACGAGCAGCGCACCGTCCGCATCAGCCCTCTGGCCGCGCCGTCGGAAATCCGCGCCGAATACGCTCCCGACGACGTCGTCGCCGCGACCGTGCGGTCGGGTCGAGCCGATACCGTCAACATCCTGAACGGCACCGACGACCGTCTCGTCGTGGTGGTCGGACCGTGCTCGGTGCACGACCCCGTCGCCGCCATGGACTACGCGCGCCGCCTCGCCGCGAAGGCCGACGAACTGCGCGACGACCTGCACATCGTGATGCGCGTGTACTTCGAAAAGCCGCGTACCACCCTCGGCTGGAAGGGTCTGCTCAACGACCCGCACCTCGACGGCAGCTACGACATCAACACCGGCCTGCGGATCGGCCGCAAGCTGCTGCTCGACGTTTCGAGCCTCGGACTTCCGGTCGGATGCGAGTTCCTCGATCCGATCCTTCCCCAGTACTACGCCGACCTGGTCACCTACGGCGCGATCGGCGCCCGTACCGCGGCGAGCCAGGTGCACCGCCAGCTGTGCAGCGCCCTGTCGATGCCGGTCGGTATCAAGAACTCCACCGAGGGCGACGTGCAGGTGGCCGTCGACGGCACCCGCGCGGCATCTGCGAGTCACGTGTTCCCCGGCACCGACCTCGACGGGCAGGCCGCCCTCATCGAGACCATGGGGAACCCGGACTGCCACGTGATCCTGCGCGGCGGCTCCGCCGGTCCCAACTACGACGCGGAGACCGTCGCCGACACGATGGCGCGGTTGCGCAAGGGCGGGCTGCCCGAGCGTGTCGTGATCGACGCCAGTCACGGCAACAGCAGCAAGAACCACGAGAAGCAGGTCGACGTCGTCAACGACATCGCTGCCCGTCTCGAGGCGGGCGAGCAGGGCATCGTCGGCCTCATGCTGGAGAGCTTCATCGAGGCAGGGCGTCAGGACCTGACCCTCGGTGAGGCCGACAACCTCGAATACGGCAAGTCCATCACCGATGCGTGCATCGACTGGTCGACCACCGCCGACCAGCTCGACCGGCTCGCCGAGGCCGTGCGCGCCCGCCGGTCCTGAGGTTTCGGGACGGGAACCGGCCTCCGGGCCGATTCCCGTCCGGCGGCGACCCACGCAAGCGCACCGCAGGAGTTACCGCAGCGGGGTGAAATCGCGGCTTCCCAGATGAGCGGGCCGCGGCTTGCGGGCCGCGAACGGTTCGACGAGGGTGTTCTCCACACTGTTGAACACGACGAACAGATTCGACCGCGGGAAGGGAGTGATGTTCCCGTTCGAGCCGTGCATACAGTTGGAATCGAAAACTGTTGCCGAACCGGCAGATCCGAGGAACGTCTTGATACCGAACTCGGCGCCCATCCGCGTCAGGGTGTCCTCGTCGGGCGAACCGGTGGGCGGAACATGGGTCACGAGGGATTCGCGGTAGTAGTCGTCGGGAGTTTCCCCCGCACACGAGACGAACGTCCGGTGCGATCCCGGCATGATCATCAAACCGCCGTTGTACCCGTAGTTCTCGGTCAGGGCGATCGAGATACTCAGCGCCCGCGGCTTCGGCATCCCGTCCTCGGCGTGCCACGTCTCGAAGTCCGAATGCCAGTAGAACGGCCCACCACGGAACCCCGGCTTGACGTTGAGGCGGGACTGATGGATATACACGTCGGACCCGAGTAATTGCCGGGCTATACCGGCGATTTCGGGGCGCCGGACGATCGAATCCACCAGGCCACTCAGACGATGGACGTCGAACACCGAACGTACGTCGCCGCTGCCCTGCTCGCGGACCACGCGCTCGTCGTCGCCCAGTTCACGACCCAGTCGTGAGGTTTCCTCCAGTAGATTTCCGACATCGTTCGCCGCGAGAAGTGCCTCCGCGGTGTGGAATCCGCGCTGGTCGTACTCCGTGACCGCTCTCGCGTCCAGCGGGCCGTCGGTGGCGGAACCCCACACCACCGGATCTGTCCTCACTCCGGATTCGCACTTTGCCCGGCTCCGCGTCGGATATTCGTCCCTGACCGCCGTGCGCATGGTTTCGTATCACCCTCTCGTATATCGATAACGGTTCACTTCCCCGACATTCCCATTCTGTGATGGGTTATGCAAGATGAGCGGAATGCAGGGTGTCGGAGGCCGGCGGTACCGTCGGCCCATGGGATACGAATTTCAGGTAACGGTCGATTCCCGAACCCCGCATGCGCTTGCCAAATGGTGGGCCGAGGCGCTCGGATGGCGAGTCGAACCCAGCGACGAGGAGTTCATCCGCGGTGTGATCGCGGCGGGTCATGCGAGCGAAGACGACACGCAGGTCTTCGACGGCGAACTGGTCTGGAAGGCAGGCGCCGCGATTTCCGATCCGCAGACCCCGGCCCGACCACGGTTGTTGTTTCAACTTGTTCCGGAAGGGAAGACGGGGAAAAACCGGATGCACCTCGACATCCGGGCCGACGCCGACCGGGAAGTTCTCGCCGAGAGGCTCGCGGCGTCCGGCGCGACCGTGCTGCATCGTGGCAGGCAGGGGCCGTACGAATGGATCACGATGGCCGACCCCGAGGGCAACGAGTTCTGCGTCTGCTGACCCGGGGCAGCTGTACCGGCAACAGCTAACGGTGCTCGCGGTAGGAGCGCGGGGTGTTGCCGGTCCAGCGTTTGAACGCCCGGCGGAACGCGCTCGGCTCGGAGAACCCCAACCGGCCCGACAGATCGTCGACCGACTCGCCGCGCCGCAAACCGGCGATCGCGAGGTCGCGCAGCACCTCCTCACGGAGTTGTCCCAGCGACGTGCCTTCCTGGCGGAGCAGCCGGCGCAGGTGCGGTGGGCTCACGTTCAGCATTCCCGCGATGTCCTCGGCGGTCGCGGTACGACCGTTGATGCCGGATTCGAAGATGCGCCGCACCTGAGCCGACACCGTCGATTCGTATTCGCGTTCCGACAACATCAGGTTGGGCGAATCGCGGAGATACTCCTCGAGGGATTCCTCCGTCTGCACGAGCGGCGAACGCAGCGCTGTGCTGTAGATCTCCAGCGCCGCCCGGCCTGCGCCGAACGTGACGGGAACACCGAACATCGCGTCGTAACTGCGGGCCAGAACGGGGTCGGGTTCCGCATACGGTAAGGCCACCGACGCCAATGGAACCCTGCCCCCGACCAGCCACGCCGCGAACCGATGCAGCAGCATCAGCTGAAAATCGACCGTCACGCGCGTCTTCTCGGTCACCTCGTCGGGAAGTTCCACGTCGAGGTAGGTGGTCGTCTCGCCGGGTGTCAGGCGCAGTCTCGGCAGCGACTGCATCACCCGGTTGACCTCGATCATGCGGTTCAGTGCATGCGCGAGATCCGGGCAATGGATCAACGTCAGGCACACCACCCGAAACGACCCGCGCCGTACCGGGCCCGGCCCCAGGCCGAACAATTCGTCGTCGGTGATCTGCCATACGACCTGTGTGAACCGGCTGACCTGCTCGGGTGTCAGGCGAGCGTGCGGATGCGCCAGTACCGCGCGGCTGATCCGGGCCGAGTCCAGCGCCGGCGACAGATCGACGCCCTCTGCAGCGGCCAGTTGCACCGCCCGGCTCACGAAGTCGGACGGAATCGTGGGTGCCGACATTCTCTACAGTGCCTCCCCGAGTGTGTGGAGCCGTCGGACCGCCTCGGTCAGTACCTTGTCCTGCTTGCAGAATGCGAACCGCACCAGATGATTCCACGATGAGGCATCGTCGACGAAGACACTGACGGGAACCGCTGCCACACCGATCTTCTCGGGCAACGCCCGGCAGAATGCCACGCCGTCGTCGAACCCGAGCGGTGTGATGTCGGCGCAGACGAAATATGTCCCGGCCGAATCGAGTACGCCGAAACCCGCCTCCTGTAGTGCGACGGACAGAAGATTCCGCTTGCGCTGCAGGTCGTCGCGCATCGCCACGACCCAGGCCTGTTCGTGGGCGAGGGCGTGCGCGACAGCGGGCTGGAACGGTGCGCCGCCGACGAAGGTCAAGAACTGCTTGGCGGCGCGTACGCCGTCGATCAGCGCACGCGGCCCGATCGCCCATCCGATCTTCCAGCCGGTGACGTTGAAGGTCTTCGCGGCGGACGACACGGTGACCGTGCGTTCCGCCATACCGGGCAGGGATGCGAGCGGAGTATGCCGACGCCCGTCGAACACGAGATGCTCGTATACCTCGTCGGAGAGCACCAGCAGATCGCGTTCGCACGCGAACTCCGCGATGGCTGCGAGCGTTGCATCGTCGTACACGGTTCCGGTGGGATTGTGCGGGGTGTTGACGACCAGCATCCGGGTGCGGTCGGTGACCGCCGCGCGGAGCGCATCGACGTCCACCACGAATCCGGCTCCGGACCGCTCCAACGGCACGGTCCTGCGCGTCGCGCCGGCCAGTGCGACGGCAGCCGCGTAGGAGTCGTAGTACGGTTCGGTGAGCAGCACCTCGTCGCCGGGTTCGACGAGACCGAGGATGGCAGCACTGATCGCCTCGGTCGCGCCGACCGTCACGAGCACTTCGGTGTCCGGGTCGTGCTCGAGGCCGTACCGATCGGAGCGGTCCGCCACGATTGCGGCACTCAGCACCGGCATCCCCGAACCGGGCGGGTACTGATTGACGCCGTCGGCGATGGCCCGGCGCGCGACCTCGAGCATTTCGGGCGGTCCGTCGGTGTCGGGAAATCCCTGCCCCAGGTTGATCGCATCGTGCTCGACGGCCAGCAGAGTCATCTCGGCGAAGATCGTGGAGGCGAACGGTCGCAGACGGGCGACGGTGCGGCTCCGGCCCTGGGACGTCGAATCAACCATTTCTGCAGCGTAGCCGTCCCCAGACGGCCACGAGTTTCCGGTCGTGTCACATCCGCGGGCGCTGTCTCGTCCCAATGATGAAGGGAACTCACGGAGAACAAGGAGGCAGATCATGGCACGGATCGCACCGGTGACTCCCCGCGAGGCGGGAGTGGTGACGAAGGCGGCATACAAGGCGGCCACCCGGATGTTCGGCGAGGTGCCCGAGCCGGCGACGGTGCTCGCACATCATCCGCGATTGCTACGAGCGAGCATGGTCCACGAAATGCTCGCGGACCGCGCGTCGAAGCAGTTGCCGTCGAATGTGCGGGAGATCGCGGTGTACCGGGTCGCGTGGACGGTCGGCTGCTCGTGGTGCGTGGACTTCGGCACCATGCTCCAACGCCTCGACGGTCTCGACACCGCGCGGCTCGAACACATCGCCGACTACGCGACCTCGGATCTGTACAGCGACGACGAGAAGGCGGCGATCGAGTACGCCGACGCGATGACGGGAGATGTCGCGCAGGCGGTGACGGACGAGCAGGTTGCCGACCTCGAGCGGCGGTTCGGCCCTGCCGGAGTTGTGGAACTGACGTACCAGATCGCGCTCGAGAACATGCGTGCCCGCATGAACTCCGCGCTCGGGATCCACGATCAGGGATTCAGCACGGACGCGTGCCGGGTGCCGTGGCAGGTGCACGACGAACCGGCTCAGGGCAGCACGATGTCGGCGAGCGGGCCCGGATTCCAGGCGACCTCCCAGCGGAAGCCGTCGGGATCGGCGAAGTAGCCGGTGTAGCCGCCCCATGCGCGTTCGGTGCCCGCGGTCACCGGATCGGCCCCGGCGCCGCGCGCGGTCTCGAGAACCGCGTCCACCTCCTCGCGGGTCGCGACGTTGTGGGCGAGGGTCACGGGAGGGATGCCGCCGCGCGCGGTGGGACCCACTTCGGCTTCGAAGTCGGCGCGATTCCACAGCGACAACATCACATGGGTGCCGACACGGATCATCACGACCTCATCGGCCACCTCGACCGACGCGGCCCAGCCGAGACCGTCCACATAAAAGCGGCGCGACCGGGCGACGTCGTCGACCGCGAGGGTCACAAAGCTGATTCGGGCGTCCATCTCACTCCTGTCTGCCTCACTCCTGTCCGGGCGGCATCCGCACACCGCGGAGCTTGGCCGGGTTTGCCATGTCGTATGCGGCCCAGACACGTCCGTCCCGGACGGTGACCGCCGTGATCCGAGCCGGGAAACCCTCGTGGATGTCGTCACCGGGTGACCCGGGATTCAGAAAACCCAACTCTCCGTTGACGAGCGCCGGCTCGTACGCCATCAGTTTCTCCGCGCCGTACAGACGCAGCAGGCCGAGGTAGAACCGGGCGAACCTGTCTGCACCGACCACGACGTTGAGTGCCGTACGGGTCGTGCCGCCGGCGTCCCCGATCATTCGGGCATCGGGATGGAGTGCGGCCACGACCGCGTCGATGTTCCCGGTGGCCAGGGCCGACATGAGTTGCTGCACGGCATGCTCGTGTTCGTCGGCGGGGACCGGCGGGGGAGCGTCGGCAGCCGCTCTGCGTCCCCGCGACGCGAGTTGCCGAGCCGTCGGGATCTCGACTTCGAGGATGCGCGCGACCTCGTCGAACGGCACCCCGAATCCGTCGTGCAACACGAAAGCCACGCGCTGCGCGGGTGTCATGGTGTCGAGGACGATGAGCGCGGCGAGACGGTTCTCCTCGTCCCGCATCACCTGCTCGAGCGGATCCGGAGGTGCGGCGCCGGTGAGGGGCGTGACGATCGGTTCGGGAAGCCACTGCCCCACATACCGTTCCCGGCGCGTGGCGGCGGATCGCAATCTGTCGAGGCAGAGCCGGCCGACGACCGTGGTCAGCCACGCTCGCAGATCGTCGATGCGGTCGGTGTGGGCCCCGTCGAGGCGCAGCCAGGCGTCCTGCACGGCGTCTTCCGCGTCGGCGACACTGCCCGTGAGCCGGTATGCCACCGACAGCAGATGGCCACGCTGCTCTTCGAACGATTCCGCGAGCCCCCGTGCGCGCATATCCACGATGCTACGGGAGGGGAGCGGTGGACAAGTACGACGCGAAGCGGGTACACCGTAATCTGTGGCATCGACACTCGAGAGGCTGCACCACGAGATCTGTCTGCGCGCTCTCCGACGTGCAGCGCCGGAGAATCGGAAAATGGTTCTCCGCCAGTCGGTTAACGAATCATGACGGTGACGAGCGCAGGGCTGCTGCTGTACCGGATCGACGGCACCGGACTGCTGGAAGTGTGGCTGGTGCATCCGGGTGGGCCGTTCTGGAAGGGCAAGGACGAAGCAGCATGGTCCGTTCCCAAGGGCGTGTACGACGACGAGGAGGACCCGCGAGAGGTCGCGCTGCGCGAATTCGAGGAGGAGTGCGGCTTTCCTGCCCCCGACGTGCCGTTGACGCTGCTCGGCCGATACAAGCAGCCGTCCGGGAAGATCGTCAGCGTGTACGCGGGGGAGACCTCCGACGAGCTGCGGTTCGTCGCCAGCAACACCTTCGACCTCGAATGGCCCCCTCGGTCGGGAAAGATCCAGCAGTTCCCGGAGGTCGACGCGGCTCGATGGTGGGCGTTACCCGAGGCCGAGCCCAGGTTGCACAAGGGGCAGCGCCCGATTCTCGAAGCGCTGCGCGCGCAGCTCGACGAATTCGGCCACCGCTACAGAGTCGAGTGAGTGTCCGGGTTCGCCGCGACGGTCTGCACGGGCAGGCATGCTCGGAGATACTTACCCGGTATCGCTGCCGACTCGAGATAGGACCTACATGCGTTTCGGGTACTTCGTCCCCCAGGGCTGGCGTCTCGACCTCGTCGGCATCGACCCCGCCGACCAGTGGCAGGTCATGCGCGACCTCGCGTTGCGCGCCGACAGCGGCCCGTGGGAATCGATCTGGGTGTACGACCATTTCCACACGGTGCCGGCGCCCACCGAGGAGGCCACTCACGAGGCCTGGTCGCTCGTCTCGGCGTTCGCTGCGGTCACCGAGAAGGTGCGTATCGGGCAGATGTGCACGGCCATGAGCTACCGGAATCCGGCCTACCTCGCCAAGGTCGCCGCGACCGCCGACATCATCTCCGGTGGCCGCATCGAGATGGGTATCGGCGGTGGCTGGTACGAACACGAGTGGCGTTCCTACGGGTACGGCTTCCCGTCGGCGGGAGAGAGGCTGGGCCGCCTCGACGAGGGCGTGCAGATCTTCAGGCAGGCCTGGACCGACGGCGTGGCGACACTCGACGGAAAGTACTACCGGGTCGACGGTGCGATCTGCCGTCCCCTGCCGCTGCAGGACGGCGGTATCCCGCTGTGGATCGCCGGTGGCGGCGAGAAGGTGACGTTGAAGATCGCCGCGAAGTACGCGCAGTACACCAACTTCGACGGCACACCGGACGTCTTCGAGCGCAAATCGCAGATCCTCCGCCGGCACTGCGCGGACGTCGGCACGGACTTCGACGCGATCGTGCGCTCGGCGAACTTCAACGTCGCAATCGGCCGCACCGAGGCCGAGGTGCAGGACCGGCTCGAGAACCTCCGCGCGCGGCTCGAACCGAGCGTCGGTGCGGAGAAGGCCGACGCCGCGCTGAACGCTTTCCGGGGGATGCCCGCGGTGGGCACTCCGGAGCAGATCGTCGAGAATCTCACGGCACTGAAGAAGCGCGGTCTCGGCTACGCCATCTTCTATTTCCCGGAAGCCGCGTACGACACGTCGGGCATCGAGCTGCTCGAGAAGGAAGTGCTCCCGCACCTCGCGTGAACCACGTTCAGAGCGGCCAGCCGCCGGTCGGTGCGCGGGGGTCGTCGCGTAGCAGCGCGGCGACCCACACGTCGCGCGGGATGCCCCGCTGCACCAGTCCGTGTCGCGCGACGCCTTCGAAACGGAAGCCGGTCCGGCGTGCGACGGCAGCCGACGGATAGTTGCCGACGAACGCGCGCCACTCGAGCCGCCACAAACCCATGCCGTCGGACCGGAACGCGAAGTCGCACGCCAGTTTCACGGCCGCGGTTGCCAGCCCCTGCCCGCGCGTCTCCGGTGCGACCCAGTAGCCGATCTCCGGCGCGGACTCACCGCGTGGAGCGAAACCGACCATTCCGTAGAGGCGGCCGGTGTAGCTCGTGCGGATGGCCCAGTCGGGAAAGCCGTTCGCCCATTTGAACGGGACGAGATCGCCGACGAAGTGCGCCGCATCGGCGCGACTGTACGGCGACGGCACCGTGGTCCATTCCGCGATTGCGGGATCGCGGCAGGCCTGTGTGATCGCATCGACGTCGCCGGGTTCGGGCCGGGAGAGGACGACCGAACCGTCGGTCAGTGTGAATGGCTCCATATCAACACAATTCGGGTCATCGCAGTTCGCGCGGCAACTCTCCGGTGTCCAGTTCGAGACGCCGGGAGTCGGTCGTATCGACCTGCTCGGACAACGGCAGTTTGCTCTTCAGCAGTTTCCATTCTGCCTCGTCGATGGCGGCGGTTGCCCGGGCCAGTACGGCGCTGTCGCGGGTACCCCAGGCGAGCGGCATCGGACTGACCATCTCCCACACCCCCGACTTGTTGCGGGTGGTGCGATCGGACTCGACCGCGACGCACGGCACCCGCTCCCCGACCCGGGCCCGATGCCCGGGAATCGCCTGGACATCCCGTGCAACCAGCGCATAGTGACGATCCGGGTTCTCGGGCTTGGCGATGTCGATCAGGGCGAGCAGGGTCATGCCCCGGGCCCGTGTCACGGCCACCATCGCGGGGACCAGTTCACCGTCGTGGTAGAGCTGCTCGATCGTGCCGACCTTGCGCGGCGCCCACAACGCCACCCACACCGACGTGACGGCCGCGACGATCAGCACCGCGCCCACGACGTACGACCACGGACGGCCGAGCACGATGAGCCACACCGCACCGGCAGCGCACAGCAGCGCCACCACGATCGCGGACCGGCGCAGACTGCGCACTTCGGCAAGGGTCTGGTTGACGGCCTTGGCGTGGGGCAGGTCGACGGGAAACTCGAATCGGCGCACACAGCCAGCTTATGGGAACGGCGTAAGGCGCCGTTCGTGATACCCGTGGCCGCTCGAGCAGAATGCGCAAAACGGCACTATCGCGCGCAACCGTGACACGGTCCAGTGACTCAGGCCACTATTTCGGCAGTAGAGATCACCACCGGATGAACACTCGGTCACCGACTCCCGTACTCCCACTCGGGCCGCGTCGACGGTCCCGGACGACGTGTGCCCGGACCGCATCCGAACCTCGAGAAAGTGGGCGCTTCCGATGCTCGTATCCCTCGGCTTCCTCATGGTCGCCGTCTTCATGTATCTCGTCCTGTCGAAGCGGGCCACACCCGTCGTGGGGCTGATCCTCGTGCCCGTCGCGTTCGGGTTGATCGCGGGCGCCGGCACCGATATCGGTGACATGATCGTCGGCGGTGTCGAAAGCCTCGCGCCCACCGCCGCGCTGCTGTTCTTCGCCATCATCTTCTTCGGGATCATGATCGACGTAGGCCTGTTCGATCCACTGGTGCGGTTGATCCTGAGACTGGTGCGCGACGATCCGGCACGACTCGTCGTGGGAACGGCAGTGCTGGCCATGATCGTGTCCCTCGACGGCGACGGATCCACGACGTTCATCATCACGACCTCCGCACTGCTGCCGCTCTACCTGAAACTGAAGGTGAGTCCGGTGGTGCTCACCGTTGTGACAGGCCTGTCGAACGCGACGATGAACATCATCCCGTGGGGTGGTCCGACCGTGCGGGCGGCGAGCGCCCTGGGACTGTCACCGTCCGAGGTGTTCGTGCCCATGATCCCGTCGCTCGTGGTGGGACTGTTGATCGTGCTGGCCTTCGCGTTCCACCTCGGTGTCATGGAGCGGCGCCGGATCGGGCGGCTCGTGTGGAGCGCCGAGCGGATTCCGGCCCGCGTGGGGTCGGGAGGCTCCGGTAGTTCCGGCAGCGCCGGAACGGGAGACGACTCCACCGCCGGGGCCGAGACCGGAGGCTTCATCGACGGTCTCGACCCGAACCGGGCGAGCCTGCGACCACGGCTGCTGCCGTTCAACGCCATGCTGACGGTGGTGTTGCTCGTCGTGCTGGTGCTCGACGTGCTGCCCATCCCGGTGCTGTTCATGATCGCAGCAGGCATCGCGCTGGCCGTGAACTTCCCCCGGGTCACCGACCAGTCCGCAGCAATCGTCCGGCACTCGTCGAGCATCGTGTCGGTGGTGGCCATGGTGTTCGCCGCGGCCGTCCTGACCGGCGTATTCCAGGGGACCGGCATGGTCGAGGCCATGGCGCTGTGGCTCACCGGTGTGATCCCCGATGCGCTCGGACCGTTCCTCGCCGTGATCACGGGCGTGCTGAGCATTCCGATGACGTTCTTCATGACCAACGACGCGTTCTACTTCGGGGTGCTGCCCGTACTCGCGGAAACCGCGGCACAGTACGGAGTCGAACCGGTGGAGATGGCACGGGCCTCGATCACGGGTCAGCCCGTCCACATGCAGAGCCCGCTGGTACCCGCGATTCTGCTGCTCGTCACGCTCGCCGGCGTGCACCTCGCCGATCATCACCGCAAGGTGCTGTGGCGTGCGGTGGCGGTTTCGCTCGCGATGCTCGTGACAGGCGTGCTCGTCGGGCAGATCCCGTTCGGCTGAGTCGCTGCGGGTCCACACTGAGCGTGTGACACGAGATCCGGGGAGACCGTGAAACTTCGCACGCAGGTGCTGGTGCTCCAGTCGGCCGTGGTCGCCGTGACGCTCGGTATCGGGTTCTCGGCGTTCGCCACGACCACCGAAAGTCGTGTCACCGACGAGCACGGACAGCGCGCACTCGCGATCGCACGGACGGTCGCAGCCGACGCCACGATCCGCAGCGAGGTGGAGTTCTATGCCGACGAGGGTGTCGCCGGCCCGGACAATCCCGAACTGCCGGGCGGGACGGTGCAGCAGGCGGCCGAAGCGGTGCGCGCCGCGACCGGAGCGCTGTTCGTGGTGGTCACCGACGACCAGGGTCTGCGGCTCGCCCACCCCGAGCCGGATCTGCTGGGCCTGCGGGTCAGCACCGACCCGGCCGAGGCATTGTCGGGCAGCGAAGTGGTCACCAGCGAACGCGGCACCCTCGGGCACTCGGTTCGCGCCAAAGTGCCGGTGCGGGCGGTGAACTCGGATCGGATAGTGGGTGAGGTCAGTGCAGGCATCTCCACCGACCAGGTGTGGACCGACCTGCGTAGCGACCTCACCCACGCGGGCTTGATCGCGCTCGCCGCACTGGCGTGCGGTGCCGCCGGCTCCGTTCTGCTGGCCAACCGGTGGAAACGGCTCACGCTCGGTCTCGAAACCGAACAGCTCACCGAACTCGTCCGCGAGCAGGAGGCGGTGCTGCACGGGATCTCCGACGGAGTTCTCGGCGTCGACACACACGGCATCGTCACCGTCGTCAACACCGAGGCGGAACGGTTGCTGGATCTTCACGGCGGCGCAGGCGATCGCATCGCCACCCTCGGCATCACACCACGTCTGCTCGACATCCTGAATGCGGCCGAAAGCAAGCCGATCGCCGCGACCGTCGGCGACAAGGTGGTCGTCGCCGTCGCGCGGCGGGTGCTGCGGGACGGGCGGAACCTGGGAACGGTGATGTCGGTGCGCGACCGCACCGACATCGAAGCCCTCACCCGGGAACTGGGCGCGGTGCAATCCCTCACCACCGCGCTGAGGGCGCAGCGGCACGAGTTCGCGAACCGGCTACACCTGCTCAACGGGCTGTTACAGGGAGGCCTGGCCGCGCAGGCCACCGAGTACATCGAACAGATCCTCGGGTCGGGGCCGCTCGGGCAGCAACTGGAAGGAGTCGACGCGGTGGCCGACCCGTATCTGCAGGCCTTCCTCACAGCGAAGGCGGCCCATGCCCGGGAGAGCGGGGTCGCGCTGGTACTGGGCGAGAACACGTGGGTTCACGGCACGGTCCGGGTTCCGGTCGATGTCACGACCGTGGTGGGCAACCTGCTCGACAACGCCGTCGAAGCAGCGCGCGAGAGTGGTCACCAACCGGCCGAGGTCGAGATCGAATTGGTCGAGGACGGCGTCGACCTGCACATCACCGTCGCCGATACCGGATGCGGCATCTCCTCCGGTCTTGCCGACATCTTCGCCGAGGGGGTCACCACCCACACCGATGCCACCGTGCCGGGCGGCCGGGGGATGGGCCTGGCGCTGGTGCGGCAGATCGCGCGCAGGCACGGCGGTGACATCGTCCTCACCGACCGCGGCGGACAGCGAACCCCCGAAAATCCCACCGGGGGCGCGGTGTTCGTCGCAACCTTGACCGGGGTGCTCGTCGAAGGAGATGCAACGTGGGCGGATCCGATCTGACCGTGCTGGTTGTCGACGACGACTTCCGTGTCGCCGAACTGCACGCGCAGGTGGTGTCGAGCGTGCCGGGGTTCGTGGTGTCGGCGGTCGCGGGAAATGTCGCCGAGGCACGGGCCGCCGTCCGCGACTCGCCCGTGGACCTCGCCCTCGTCGACGTGTACCTGCCGGACGGGTCCGGCGTCGATCTGATCCGGACGCTGTCTTGTGACAGCTTCGTTCTGGGCGCGGCGGGGGACGGCGCGACCGTGCGGGCGGCGCTGGCCGCCGGGGCGCTGGTGTACCTGGTCAAACCCTTCGCGAACACCGAACTGGCGCGCCGCCTCGCGGCTTACACGCAGTACCGGCGCATCGTCGGTGCCGGCGAACTGACTCAGGCCGAGATCGACACCGCACTCGCGGCATTGCGGCCGGCGCTTTCGTCCCAACCCATGGTCCAGACGCGATCGGCCACGAAAGACCTTGTCTTACAAAAGCTCCGCGAATCGGGACGGCACTTGTCCGCAGGAGAGGTGGCCGTCGAGGTCGGGGTGTCCCGTGCGACAGCGCAGCGCTACCTCGCGGCCCTCGTCGCCAAAGGGCAACTACGGATGCGCTTGCGCTACGGCAGCACCGGACGGCCCGAGCAGGAGTACAGCCTCGAGCCGACCCGGGATCGGCAATCCCCGGACCGACCGTGATCAGCCCGCCGTGATCGGCCCGCCGTGATCAGCCGATCTGCGGGCCCAGCAGATCGTCGGCGTCGGTGATCCGGTACGCGTACCCCTGCTCGGCCAGGAACCGTTGCCGGTGCGCGGCGTACTCGGCGTCGAGAGTGTCGCGGGCCACCACCGAATAGAAGTGGGCCTGACCGCCGTCGTGCTTGGGACGCAGCAACCGTCCGAGCCGCTGCGCTTCCTCCTGACGCGAGCCGAACGTACCCGAGACCTGCACGGCGACGGACGCTTCCGGCAGGTCGATGGAGAAGTTCGCGACCTTCGACACCACGAGCACCTTCAGTTCGCCGTTGCGGAACCGGTCGAACAGTGCCTCGCGTTCCTTGTTGCGGGTCGACCCCTTGATCACCGGAGCGTCGAGCGCCTCGCCGAGTTCGTCGAGCTGATCGAGGTACGCGCCGATGATCAACGTCGGGGCATCCTTGTGCCGGTCGAGGATCGACTGCACCACCGCGTTCTTGGTGCGCGCCGTCGAACACAGTTTGTAGCGCTCCTCGGGCTCGGCCACCGCGTACGCCATCCGCTCGGCGTCGGTGAGGGTCACCCGCACCTCGACGCACTCGGCGGGGGCGATCCAGCCCTGCGCCTCGATGTCCTTCCACGGCGCGTCGAAGCGCTTGGGACCGATCAGGGAGAACACGTCGCCCTCCCGGCCGTCCTCACGGACGAGGGTGGCGGTCAGTCCGAGGCGCCGCCGCGACTGCAGGTCGGCGGTCATCCGGAACACCGGCGCCGGAAGCAGATGCACCTCGTCGTAGATCATCAGTCCCCAGTCGCGGGAGTCGAACAGTTCGAGGTTGCGGTACTCGCCCTTCGTCTTCCGGGTGATCACCTGGTACGTGGCGATGGTGACCGGGCGGATCTCCTTCTTCTCGCCCGAGTACTCGCCGATCTCCTCCTCGGTGAGCGAGGTGCGCGCGATCAGCTCGCGCTTCCACTGCCGCCCGGCGACGGTGTTCGTCACCAGGATCAGCGTGGTCGCACCGGCCCGGGCCATCGCGGCAGCACCGACCATCGTCTTGCCGGCGCCACAGGGCAGTACCACGACGCCCGAGCCGCCCGCCCAGAACGAATCGGCGGCCATCTCCTGGTAGTCGCGCAGATCCCACGGATGTGTCGCGAAGTCGAGCTCGATCCGGTGCGCCTCACCGTCCACATATCCGGCGAGGTCCTCGGCAGGCCACCCGACCTTGAGCAGCATCTGCTTGAGCCGGCCGCGTTCGCTCGGGTGCACGAGGACGGTGTCGTCGTCGATCTTCTCACCGAGCATCGGCGCGATCTTCTTGTTGCGCATCACCTCGGTGAGAACCGCGCGGTCGAGGCTCACCAGCGTCAACCCGTGGACGGGACTCTTCACGAGCTGCAGCCGGCCGTAGCGGCCCATCGTGTCGACGATGTCGACCAGCAATGGCTGCGGCACCGCGAACCGCGAATGACTGACCAGCGCGTCGACGACCTGCTCGGCGTCGTGACCCGCGGCGCGTGCATTCCACAGCGCCAGCGGAGTGACGCGGTAGGTGTGCACGTGTTCGGGAGCCCGTTCGAGTTCCGCGAAGGGGGCGATCGCCTGTCGGGCTTCGTTTGCGCGTTCGTGGTCGACTTCGAGGAGCACTGTCTTGTCGGACTGGACGATCAACGGTCCATCAACCACGAAGCGCCTCCTGGAGCAATAGAAAGTAGAACTCTTCCATTGTCCAGACGCGGAAGGCGGCGCGCCACCTGCGCGCCGCCTTCTGTCCGGGATCGTGCCGCCGCGGTCAGCCCGTCAGCGACCGGCGTACCTCCATCAGGCACACGATCGCCTCGGAAATCCCGGACCGGTAACCGGCGTCCTTCTCCGAGGCCGCCGGCGTGGAATCCAATTCCTGCTCGAGTCGTTCCTGAATTCTGTCCAGGGCATGCATGGTGCGTTTCAAAATATGGTTTCCATTTTCTGAGAGTTATGCCCGGAGTCCAAAAACACCGACTTGTTCGTCGAGCGCGAACAAACGCGCACGGGCCATTGCGGATCGATATCCCAATGCGCGTGGATCGGTGGTGTTCTCCCGTTCGGACAGTTCCGTGAAC
Organism: Rhodococcus chondri; assembly: GCF_036327435.1. Lineage (NCBI taxonomy): Bacteria > Bacillati > Actinomycetota > Actinomycetes > Mycobacteriales > Nocardiaceae > Rhodococcus > Rhodococcus chondri. Next base: position 18,487 of record NZ_JAUZMZ010000057.1, read on the forward strand.
TGTGCATACAGCGCCTCGAGCACTGCCTTTTCGGTGGTCATGTCACAAGCCGATTCGTATCATCCCCGCTTACGCTTGGGGAGAAATTCGTCGGTCGCCACCGACTTCTGGCGCTTTTCGGCGCGCTTTTCCTTGATGCTTAGTGCAGGCTTTTTGAGGGTCTTTCCCTTGTCGGCCATTGTCGCTCCTTTCGAGAAGAGGCAATCACTCAACAGGACCAGACCATACTTCATTTCCATAAAAAAGCCAGCCGCCTCGCGACGCGGCCTTCCCGAGTCTCTAAGCTGTGCGCCGTACCACCATGCCGGGCGAAGGAGATCGGATGAACCGTGAAGTACCGGGTACGACGGAGGGGCTTCCCCGGTCGCTGTCGCGGCTACGGGCACACTTCGGCGCACTGTCCGACGACACACTGCCCGGCGACGGTCTCGGCGCGGTCACCGGCACCTACCGCGCCGTCTTCGTCGGGCCTGTCCTCCTGCGGCGAGTCGCTCCGCGGGCCATCGCGTTCGGGGGTATGCCCGGCTGGTACGGCAAGCGCTTCGACGGAGCCGGTCGCGGGATCAATCTGCTGCACAGCACGGACGGCACCGCGCGGGAGGTACTGCCCATGCGCGTCGCGGTGGCCGAATCGTGGCTCGACGGCCGGCCCGCGCTGACCGTCTCCTACGGCGACCACGCACCGATGCCGTGGCGGTGGGTGCGCGACGAAGTCCGGATGCTCGACGAGACGAGGCTCCTGGGCCTGACGTACGTCGGCACTCCACTGTCGCGGATGGTCGCGACACCGTTCCTTCTCGTCCGCGACGGTGTTCCCGGCGAGGACACGTAGCGAGTCAGTCCACCAGCGCAACCGACGTGACGCGGTGCAGCACGAAGCTGCGGACCGTGCCGGACGCCGGGTCGAACGCCTCGAGCTGACCGCCGCCGACAGCGACCGGATCGACGATGCGGCGTGTCGCGACGCCCTGCGCATCGACGTAGCCGAGGGTGACGCTGCGTTTGGCATGCACGGCGAGCTGCAGCAGCGACATCGTCGCGGCGCCGCCCGTGCGGCTGCCGTCGCCGCGCACCGAGGTGCTCGCGGACGCCGACGCCGCACGATCGCCGGCACGCAGAGTGCGCACCAGCGTGGCGAGCTGCTCGTCGGTGGGAGGGATCGGACCCGCATAGCGCGCGCGGCTGCGAGGCACGACGAGCCGCGCGCCGCGCGGGCGCAGGTCGAGCACCGCCCCGGACGAGTCTTCGCCGGCGGGAGCGAAGCCTGCGGCCCTGAGTTCGGCGAGCAGCTCGGCGAGCGGAGCCTGCGAAACGGCGACGGTGGGGGCGATGGCCCGGAGCGCGAGGGTCGCGGCGACCGGCGCCGACAGCACCTCCACGAGCAGGGCCGGATCGTCCGCACGCACGAAGGATGCGGCCACTCCGGCCCGTAATCGGCCGTGACGCCGCGCCACGTCGTCGATCAGATAGCTGAGCGACTGCGGGACCGGAGTGCGGGAATGCTTCGCGAACAGTGCGTGCAGGTCGTCGGCGCCGACACCGGCGTCGAGCGCCCGCCGCACGGACTTCTCCCCGATCCGGTACACGGTCGCGGCCCCGGCGGATTCGATATCGGCGACCAGCGCGATCCGTTCCGCGAGCTCGGGCACGAGCGGTCCGGGGGCCACCGCGGTCAGGTCGGCCTGCACGAGGATGTAGTCGACGGGGTCCGGGATCACGGCGGCCATCTCGGATTCGGCATCGCCGCCGTGCAACAGCGCCTTGCCGGGGGAGCCGAGGCTGCCGTGTGCGAGTACCGCGAGGGTCGTGGCCTCCCGCACCGTCTCGGTGACCGTGTCGTGGTCGAACCGGCCCGACCATCGGGGGCGCCGCCAGGCCAGCGCGGCCCGCATGTCGGAGGGGCTGGGTGCGGAGCCGGGCACCTCCGCGAGGAGTTCGAGGATCAGCCGCCGGTCGCGGGCGGCGGCGGGGTAATCGACTTCGTCGGACAGGGCGGCGATCGGTTTGTCGTTCGGGTCGCGGCGGCCGACGAGCCAGGGGCGGCGTGGGGTGTCGAGCCATGCACCGGCCAGCACCGCCCACCGGTGCCCGGTGGGTGCGGTGAGCCAACCGTCCGCCGAGGTGGTCGGTGCCCAGTAGTCGTCGATGTCGCCGGGGGGAGTGGGATCGGGTATGCCGCGTGCGATGAGACCGGCAGCGGAGAGGACCTCGACGAGCAACGCGGTTTCTCGCTCGTCGAGATCGGCGGTCCTGGCGAGCCGGCGCAGTTCGCGCACTCCGAGCCCGCCGGCTTTGAGCGCGGGCGCCGGTGCGGTCCCGAGCGCGGTGATCAGGTCTTCGCAGTGCCGCAGTAATTCGAGTGCGGCACCCGCGGCGGTCGGGTTGACGTCGGTGAGCATCTCCTCGAGCTCCTCGCGGGTCGGTGTGTCCGGGTCGACGGCGCGGCCGACACGCCACGGCACCGTTTCGACGGCGGCCTTGACGAGGCGCAGGGCGTCCGGTGGACCCCAGACGAGCAGCAGCGCGCGGAGCCGGTCGAGAATGCGGTCGGTCGCCTTCGCGGTGATGCGGCCGGACAGGGAGTCGAGCACGGCGCGGCGGGTCGCCGCGGTGTCGACGGCACCGAGGCGGGACAGTGCATCGATGACCCCGAAGTCCGCGGTGGTGAGTTCGTCGGCTGCACGGAACACCGACGCGCGTTGCCGCGCCCGGTTGGCCAGCACGCTCATCGTGGCGGGTGGCGGCACCACCAGATCGGGGCGTGCGCGCAGCAGTGCGGCCAGCTCGGTGTCGCGGCGGCCGGAAAGCCAGTCGGCGAGCGCGTCCGCTGCCGAGTCCGGAGCGGGTGTGGTGGAGGTCATCGGCTCCAGATTAGATACCTGAGCTAGCCCGCGACGAACTCACCTGCCAAAATGGGCGGCATGGCTGACACTTCGAAGAAACAGTATGTCGATCGCGGCTGGCCGGAGCTGGCCGACGGCGACCACGCGGTGACCGAGCTCTCGTCGACGCGCTCGGGCCCCCTGTCCCCGTACGGCGAGGACGTCGAGTTCCCCCTGCCGGTGGACGACCTTCCGTACATGCATCCCCGGACCATCATCAACCGCTGATTCTTCGAATCGTCCGGCTTCGGCGAGAAGCCGGACGAACGGAAAGAGGCCCCGCACCGAATCGGTGCGGGGCCGCTTTGCGCTGGAGATTTACTGCGGGAGCGCCGCGCGTACGGCGTCGAGGATGTTCGGATCGAGGGGGATTCCGGCGTCCTGCAGCGCCTTGACGCCCTGCTCGAAGCCGTCGATGGCGCTCTGGGGCTTGACGGTGACCGTGGGCACCTCGGCGAGCTGCGGCACCGGGTTGCTCGTGACCGGAGCGGACTGTGCGGGCGCCGCGGGGGCGCTCGGCGTGCTGTCGACGCTGCGCTGCGCGGGTGCGCTGGACAGGCCGAGGCTCGAGGAGCAGGAGGGCCATGCGCCCCAGCCCTGACCGGCGAGCACGCGCTCGGCAACGGCGATCTGCTGATCGCGGCTGGCCTGGTTGGCGGTCGGCGCGTAATTCTGGCCGCCGTAGGCGTTCCAGGTGCTGGGCGAGAACTGGAGTCCGCCCTGGTAGCCGTTGCCGGTGTTGATGGCCCAGTTTCCGCCGGACTCGCACTGTGCGAGGCGGTCCCAGTCGGAGTCGGGGGCGGCAGCGGCCGTGCCGCTGAACGCGACACCCGTAACGCCGAGGACTGCGCCGGTCAGCGCGAACTTCGCGAGGTTACGACCGGTGTTGGTGGGCTTGCGATGGCGTCCGCTCATGTCGGTTCCGAGTTCCTCTCCGTGCGCCTACGAGGTCAGCTGTCGGGTTCGGACTGAAGAGGTAGTCCGGCTTTCGCGCTCTGTGGGAGCGGTCCTGCTTCACCCCGAGGGTCGCCGTGTCGGCGGCCCGGGCCTCCTGGGAACTTCCCGGTGGGGGCTGTTCCCTGGGAGACCGGTTGGGTCCCCCGTTTCCTGTCCCGTGGATCGTTCGTCGGGATAACCGGGTTCCGCGGGACAGGAATTTGGCGCTGCGGGCCCGGGTTGGTCGAGCCAGGTGGTCCGACCGGAAATGACGGTAACGGGTTCTGCGCCCGAGTGTCACTGATTGGTAACGCGCGATTCGTTCTCGTCCGCAGCGGGCCTCGGAGGACACACGACCGAACCCGCAGGTAACCGAGGGTCCGAGCGGTCAAACCCGTTTCGAGCTCGGTTTGTTATCCCGCTGTTATGTGACGAAGGTCACGTGTAACTCGGGCGGCTGTCGATGGGGACGATGTCCTTGCCGAGCGGCATCAACGAGATCGGGATCATTTTCAGGTTGGCGATCGCAAGCGGAATCCCGATGATCGTCACGGCCATGGCAAGCGCTGTGAGGACGTGACCGAGCGCGAGCCAGATGCCGGCGACGATGATCCAGATCACATTGCCGATCAACGACGCCGTGCCCGCCGTGGGCTTGTCCACAGTGGTCTTACCGAACGGCCACAAGGCGTACACGCCGATGCGGAACGACGCGATGCCGAACGGGATCGTGATGATGAGTACGAAGCAGATCAGGCCCGCCACGAAATAACCCAGCGCCAGCCACAGCCCGCCGAAGACGAGCCAGATGATGTTGAGCAGCACTCTCACGACGACTCACCGTTCCTTGCTCTGCGTCCGGACCGAAGCGCGAACATGATTGCCAGGACGAAGCCCAGAGGCCACGCCAGGGTCAGCAGATACAGCACCAGACCGGGGGTGCCGTCCGTGACAACCGGGGTCAGGAAGATCGCGACCACCGCGACGACGCCGACCAGGAAGCAGGCGACGGCCGCTTTCAGTAGTCCGTTACGCGGCGGCAGTTCGTGGCGTGACGACGCCGAGGAATCCGAGGAAGAAGTGCCCACGGTGTTCCACGGTAGTCGCCGCCGGCCCGGACCGGCCACGTGCGTCGGGGGACAGGAGATGCGTGCGGGGTACACTGGCATCCTCTACGCGTCCCGCTCCAGATGAGTTGGGGCGCGTTGTTTTGCATATCCACTCGTGCCTGCGGGCACGGCTGTCGAGGAGCAGGTGAGCGCGGTGCCAACCGGCAAGGTGAAGTGGTACGACGTCGAGAAGGGCTTCGGCTTCCTGTCTCAGGACGAGGGAGAGGACGTCTACGTGCGGTCCTCCGCACTGCCCGACGGAGTGGAAAGCCTCAAACCCGGTCAGCGAGTCGAGTTCGGGATGGCCGTGGGCCGTCGCGGACCCCAAGCGCTCAAGGTCACCGTCCTCGAACAACCGACCGTGCGACAGCAGGGCGGACGACGTGAGGCGCCGGCGCGCGAACGACGGGCACCCGACGAGCTGCACGGCATGATCGAGGACATGATCAAGATCATCGAAGGGGCCATCCAGCCGGACCTTGCGCGGGGTCGCTACCCCGACCGCAAGAACGGCCAGCGGATCTCCGAGGTCATGCGCGCTATCGCCCGCGAGCTCGATCACTGACACCGTCCGGCTGCGCTCAACCGACCGGATGGTTCATCCGGTCGGTTGAGCGGCGTGGCACGGGTGCGGGCTCATTGCCGCGCGGGAACGCGCGGGGATCAGAACGTCTGGATCGCCCACACTGCGTGAGCGATCGGCTCACCTGCCTCGTCGACGACCGCCGACGGCAACTGGATCTCGATGCCGAGCAGCTGCGTCGACGGGTCGCTCGGAACGGTCACCGCACGCTGCTGACCGGGTTCGAACATCACGCCGTCGAGGAACGTCTGACCGGACCTGCGGTCGCCGTACACCGCGATCAGGCGCCACGGCGCGTCCGTGATCTCCGGGGGCAGCGACAGCTGCAGCGGGTATCCCGCCGGTACGTCGATCCTGGTGATCGGGTTCTCCACGCACTCCTCGAGATTGATATTGCAGTGCTGGGTCGGGTCCGCCGTCACCGTCTGCCCGTGGGCGTAGGCGGTGATCGTCGGCCGCTTCGGCTCGGCGTTGTCGACGAGCTTCCACACCACCGCGGCCAGCCCGGCGGCAACCACCACCAAGGCCGCCACGACCAGTGCGATCGTCAGTTTCGTCCGAGCTTGCAGCGTCATCTGTTTCCATTTTCTGTCGTGTGTTCAGCCGGGCGAGCGCGTCGTCCGGCAGTGGTCTCTGTCGTGGCGTGCTCAGGTCGCTTGCCGCCCAGGCCGGGCAGCAGCGACTTCCCACGGTAGGTCAGGAACGTCTGTGTGAACCCCAGCACCAGCACCACCGTAATCACGGAGAAACCCAGCCACAGTTCGGTGGGGAGCAGCACCCCCATCGCGCCGCCCAGCACCCAGCTCAATTGCAGGACGGTCTCCGAACGACCGAATCCGGACGCAATGGATTCCTCGGGGAGGTCCTGTTGCAGCGACGAGTCGAGCGACACCTTCGCCAGCGCGCTCGCGCACGCCGCCACCATCGCCGCGAACGCCGCCGCCAGCACGTGATCGGTCGCGGCGACCACCGCGGCCGCCACCACCACCGCCGTGGTGCAGCGCAACACGATCAGGGCCGGCCGTCCCAGCGCGATCCGCGCGCCCGTCGCATTACCGGTGAAGTTGCCGATCGCGGCGGCTGCGCCGACCAGGCCCAGCGTCGCCGCCTGCATGAGCGGTGCATGGTCGGTGTTGTCCTTCGCGACGAAGGCGATGAACAACGTGAGGAATCCGGTCAGTATCCGGATCGTGCCGTTGCCCCAGAGCCCGGTCACCACTGCCCGGCCCAACGGTTGACGCTTGCCCGAAGCCGTCACGATGACCGCGGTCCTGGTGTCGAGAACCTCGGTCCGGGCATCGGCGCCGTGATACGTCAGCGTCGCGGGGACCTCGCCTTCGGTGACCTCGACCCAGGAGGGAATCCGCATGCTCAGGTACGCGCCGAATGCGGTGATGCCCGCGCACAACCACAGGGCACCCGACGAACCGAACATCCACGCGGCGGCGGCCGCGACGGCGCCGGCCCCGATCGTGCCGCCGACCAGGCCGAACACCGTCAATCTCGAGTTCACCTTCACCAGGTCGATCTCGGGAGGCAGTACGCGGGGAGTCACCGCCGATTTGAGCACGGCGAACGATTTGCTGAGCACCATCATGCCCAGCGCCGCCGGATACAGCGCCCAGCTGTCGAAGTTGAACACGAGCACGACGGCGAGCACAGTGCGCAACCCGAACGAAGTGGCCAGGGCGACCCGGCGGCCGTGCTGCAGACGATCCAGCAGCGGACCGATCAAGGGTGCGATGACCGCGAACGGCGCGATCGTGATGAGCAGGTACAGCGCAACTTTCGTCTTGTCCTCACCGGTCGCTGCCGAGAAGAACAACGTGTTCGCCAGCGCCACCGCGATCGCGGCGTCGGAGGCGAAGTTCGCCATCGTCGCGTAGGTCAGCGCCGTGAGCCCCGACTTGTCGGCGCCGTCCGCGGTGGCGGCCCGACGGAATGTCGCGATGCCCTTGTTGGTCAGCTCGCGGCTACGCAGCGCCGCGACTCTCGTCACTGTCAGTTTGCGCGGCATCCGCGGTGCGCGGGGTGCGTCTGCGCCGGGCGGCGTCGCTCCCGTCGACGACCGCCCGACAGGGCGGGCGGGATAGGACTCGTCGACCGGATGCAGGGGAGGCAGCGGGGTCCGCCGGGCGGATACCCGGCGCGGCGGCGGATAGTTCCTGTACCCCGGATGCCGCGATCCCGGGGTGCGGCCGTCCGTCCTGTCGGAGGAAGGTCGCTCGTCCGGTTCGGTCACGCCCTCGATTCTTCACCACGACGCCTCCAGCTCGCAGACGGGTATGCCGCTCCGGTGACCCACGGTCGGGGTTCACGAGACGAATCGGACCTCGAACAGCTTCGGCCAGTATTTGCCGGTGACCAGGAACCGGTCGGTGCCGGGGAGATGCGCGATTCCGTTGAGCACGTCGATGCCCTCGCGCTGCTCGGCGGTGAGCTGCTCCCGCAGGGCGCCCGCGTCGATTCGGGCGGTGACACGCCCGGACTGCGGGTCGATCCGCACGATCTCGTCGGTCTGCCACACGTTCGCGTAGACCGCGCCGTCGTCGGTGCATTCGAGTTCGTTCAACCGCGACACCGCCCGTCCTTCGCGGTGCACCGTCACCCTCCCGAGTTCGGCGAACGTGTCACGGTCGCGGAAGGTGAGTTCGGCGGAGCCGTCGCTCATCACGAGCCGGTCGGACTGCGCGCACAGCCCCCAGCCTTCACCGTCGTATTCCACGCGGTCGCGTTCGGCGAGATCGTCGCGGTCGCGGGCCAGCGCGACACCGTTCTGCCACGTCAACTGCCACACGGTGTCGCCCGCGACGGTGAGGCCCTCGCCGAACAGGTCGTCCGGGAGATGCACGCGGGTGCGTTCGACGCCCCCGTCCACGGACCCGGCGGCGACCCACGAATGTCCCTCGCGCCCGGTGCCCTCGAGCAGTTCTCCGCCGTCGACCTCGAGCCCCTGCGTGAACGCATCGGTGTCGTGGGGGTGCACGGCGACCACCTCGACCCGCAGTTCCGCGGGCGGCGGTCCCGGCTCCCCGGCCACCGATTCGCCGACCTGGTCGCCGCATCCCGCGGCCGGGATACACAGCGCCGCGGCAACCGCGACAAGGAAGGGGCGACGACGCACGGGCCCATCATCGCACCGCATCGTGCGACCCGACCTCGCACCGGCGGCGTCGTGCGGCAGAATAGGCCGCGTGAGTGTTGTACCTTCAGCCGTTGCCCCCGGTGGCGAACCCCTGGTCGATCCAGCAGTGCGAGCCGTGCTCGTCGAGGCCGTCGAGGTCGCCCGAGGCGCCCTGGCCGAATCCGGCGACGGCGGTGTCGGCGCCTACCTGGGGGTCACCTCCGAGGACGAATACGCGGCCACGCACCGATTCGCCGCGGAGTTGCCCGGCTACCGAGGCTGGCAGTGGGCCGTCGTCGTGGCCGCCCCGCCCGGGTCGGATCACGTGACCGTCAGCGAACTGGCGTTGCTGCCGGGACCCGACGCTCTCGTCGCACCCGCGTGGGTGCCGTGGAACGAGCGGATCCGCCCTGGCGACCTCGGTCCCGGCGACCTGCTCGCCCCCGTGCCCGAGGATCCGCGTCTCGTACCCGGTTACACCTCCTCGGGCGACCCCGACGTGGACGAGACTGCCGGTGAGATCGGACTCGGCCGACGTCAGGTGATGAGCCTCGAGGGCCGGGTCGACGCCGCGCAGCGCTGGTACGAGAGCGAGTACGGGCCCGGCTCGGAGATGGCGAAGGCCGCCCCCTCCACCTGCATGCTCTGCGGGTTCTTCCTGCCGCTCGCGGGATCGCTGCGCGCCGCGTTCGGCGTGTGCGGCAACGAATTCGCGGCGGACGGGCATGTCGTGCACGCGGAATACGGGTGTGGAGCCCACTCCGACACGACGCTGCCGACCGGCGCCGGATCGCCGCTGTACAGCGC
>NZ_JAUZMZ010000058.1:0-27652 GCF_036327435.1 Rhodococcus chondri
ACCCGGGCAGTGATATGTAGACGCCCTTGTCACGAGGGCAGAGTGAGGCGCCTCCGGGGAACGCCCCCGGAGGCGCCTCCTCGCTTCGCCACCGAGTCGTGCGATGAGCGTGTCGATAAACGACGCGCGGTCAGACTGATATACGCGGGTTGGTTACCGCAGGACGGTTTTTCGGCTGGATCGCATCCGCGTGTCTAGAGTCGAGCGTCGGCCCCGAGGGACCTGCTCATAGTGCCGATTGCGGGTCGATCCACGCGCTGTCACCACCGAGCTCGTCGGCAAAGCAGATCACGAGAGTGCTTCAGCAGTCCATCACCGCCAACGACCAGCACCACCCCGCCAGCTCACGAGCGATCGCCACATTTGCTGTGACGGGTCGTTTGCGGCGCTCGAGAAACCCCACCCACCGGCCGTGCAGGCGACGGTTACCCTCGTCACCGCGGACACGGGCCGCGGCCGGAGCCTGATCCCACCGCGACCGCATCACCGCTCCGACGCGGTAGCGCGGTCGGTGATGCCAGGCCGCTTCCACCAGCAGCCGGCGGGCATGAGTGTTGCCGGTCTTGGTGATCGAGCCCTGCACCCGAGACGAACCGGACGAGTACTCCGACGGCACCAAGCCGACGAACGAACCGATCGTGTTGCCGGTGAACCGTGTCCAGTCACCGATCTCCACCGCCAACGCGAAGCCGGTCAAAGTGGCAACCCCACGCAGACAGCACATCCGGCGCACGATCGGGGTGAACTCACTGGCCGCAGCCATCTCCTCGATCGCAGTATCGAGTCGCCGACGCCGAGCCTGCATCGTGAGCACGTGCTCGTAGTCGGCGTCGAACGCCATCCGCGTCGCCGGCGAGGTCAGCTGCGATGTGGCTTCGGTGCGCAGCCACCGGTCGTGTGCTCCGGTCCAGGCCGCCCCGCCGTAGTAGACGAGGCCGTGCCGAAGCAGCAATTTCGACAGGCGGTGACGCGCCCGCATCAGATCTCCACGGCAGTCCTCCCGGGCCCGCACCAGATCCCGGGCCGCTTCCTGATCGACGGTCGGGATCGACACCGAGGTGACCTCGTCCAGACGCAGCAACCGGGCCAGATGCAGCGCGTCACGGGCGTCGGTCTTGACCCGGTCCCCAGCGGGTTTGTGCAGCTTCGACGGGGCGGCGACCTCACACCGGATCCCGGCCGCAGACAGATCCCGATACAACCCGAAGCCGGTCGGACCGGCCTCGTAGACCACCGCCGCCGGGCCCGGTAGGTCCGTGAGCCAGGATCGGATGTGCTCATAGGACGGGGTCAACTTGGTCTGGAACACCCGTCCTGTGACGCTGTCGATGGCTGCCGCCGCGACCGAACGTGCGTGCACGTCCAGTCCAACGCTCGTACGCTCGGTGAACACCGGGGCCTCCCACAATTGTCGGATAGGCCGAACAGGCAGGTTCGTCTGCTCGGTAACCCACGAATCTTGTGCGTGAGGCCTCGGCCTGCAAGAGCGGTCTACCGGACTTCGGCGTTCGCCTCGATCCTCGCCGGCCCGCCCGGCACTGGCCCTCGATGTCAACGTCGAGCACACGCAGCACAGCGAACAGGAACGACGTTGACATCGACCACGTGCCGGGGCGCATGATTACCCGACCGGAGGGGGACACCGATCCCCCCGAGAGCGAGCTCACGACAAGTCGTGCGTCACTCCATATCGTCTAGAGCAGTGCCATCTGCTCTCCGCAGCCGTCGTCCGGCGCCAGCAGATCCGGACCGTTGTTGCGGACGCTGTTGACCTTCGGAGAGACCTGCCGCATCTCGATCCGGTCGATCTGCTCCCGGCTGGGCACGATCAGATCGGGATGGCCGGGACTGTCCGGATCGAGCCAGGCGTCCCACCGGTCAGGCGGAAGAATCAGCGGCATCCGGTGATGCACATTGCTCAACCGGGCAATCGCGTCGGCAGTCAGGATGGCGGCACTGAGCAGCGGCGGCGAACCCGGAGTGCGCGGATCGTGCCAGGCCGACCACAGGCCGGCCATGTAGATGCGCGCACCGTCGGACCGCGACATGAAGTAGGGCACCTTGCGGGTCTTCCCGTCGGGCGCCGGTTCCACCTGCCACTCGTACCAGCCGTCCATCGGCACCAGGCAACGCCTGCGCCGCAGCGACCGCGCGAACGAGGGCTTCGTCGCGACCGATTCGGATCGCGCATTGAAAAGCGGTGCGCCCTTGCCGATTTCCCTCGCGAACGGTGGCACCAGACCCCACCGCATGCGACGGATCCGCCGCGTCACCAACGTCTCGGACGCACCGTGCTCGTGCCGCGCCACCACGATCAGCACCGACGTGGTGGGCGCAACGTTGTAGTCGGGCCCGCTCTCGTCGTCACCGGTTTCGTCCCGCGCGTCGAGTTCGGCGGCGAGGGACGCCGGATCGGCCGTGGTCGCATACCTGCCGCACATGCCGACGAGTGTGGCACCCGGATCCGACGCCACGCATCCCCGGATTCGAAACGACGGTGCCGCATGGGCGAAGATGGTCGGGTGAGCCTGTGGAGAGCCCCCCGTGCCGTGTCCCCCGTCGACGCGTCCGTGACGCTGCCCGGATCCAAGTCCATCACCAATCGCGCGCTGATCCTCGCGGCCCTCGCCGACGGCCCGTCGACGATCACCGGGGCACTGCGCAGCCGCGACACGGATCTGATGGTCGGCGCGCTGCGCGGTCTCGGCGCAACGATCACCGACCGCCACGGCGGAACCACCCTCGATGTCACCCCCGGCCCGCTGCACGCTTCCGCCGTCGATTGCGGGCTGGCCGGTACGGTCATGCGGTTCGTGCCGCCGGTTGCGGCGCTCGCCGACGGAGACGTGCGCTTCGACGGTGACGAGCAGGCCAGGTCCCGGCCCATGGGCACCGTCCTCGCGGCGCTGCGCGCGCTCGGTGCCGAGATCGTCGGCGATCGGCTCCCGTTCACGGTGCACGGGCGCGGCAGCGTGCGCGGCGGCACGGTCACCATCGATGCGTCGGGGTCCTCACAGTTCGTGTCGGGCCTGCTGCTGTCGGCGGCCGCGTTCGACGAAGGTGTCACGGTCCACCACGACGGCAAGGCCGTACCGTCCATGCCGCACATCGACATGACGGTCGAGATGCTCCGCGGCGCCGGCGTCACCGTCGACACCTCGGAGCCCAACACGTGGCGGGTGCACCCGGGACCCATCCGTGCTCGCAATGTCACGGTCGAACCGGACCTGTCGAATGCCACACCGTTCCTCGCCGCCGCGGCGGTCACCGGCGGCATCGTCTCGGTTCCGCTGTGGCCGCACGCGACGACGCAGGCCGGCGACGCGATCCGGCACATCCTCGAGCGCATGGGCGCCGACGTGCAACTCTCCGACGTCTGCCTCACCGTCCGCGGCCCCGAGACGCTCGTCGGCATCGACATCGACCTGCACGACGTCGGTGAGCTCACCCCCACCGTGGCCGCGGTGGCAGCGGTGGCTTCGACCCCGTCCGAGCTGCGTGGAATCGCGCATCTCAGGGGCCACGAAACCGACCGTCTCGCCGCGCTCGCAACCGAGATCGGGCGACTGGGCGGCACTGTCCGCGAAACCGAGGACGGACTGCGGATCGAACCGGCACCGTTGCACGGCGGGGTCTGGCACTCCTACGCGGATCACCGGATGGCGACCGCCGGCGCGATCATCGGACTCGTGGTCGACGACGTCGAGGTCGACGACATCGGTACCACTGCCAAGACCCTTCCGGGATTCGAATCGTTGTGGGATTCGATGCTGACGGGGGTGCGCTCCTGAGATCACGACAGTACGACGAATCCGATGTCCGGGTACGCCCCGGCAAAGGCACCCGGCCCCGCACCAAGGAACGCCCCGCCCACCTGGACGCGGTCGAAGGCATGGTCGTGTCGGTCGATCGCGGCAGATGGGGGGTCGTGCTCGGCGGCGTCCCCGACCGGCGGGTGACCGCGATGCGCGCACGAGAACTGGGCCGCACGCCGATCGTCGTCGGCGATCAGGTAGGTGTCGTAGGCGACCTCACCGGACGTCCCGACTCCCTGGCACGGATCGTGCGGGTCGAGGAGCGCACGACCGTACTGCGGCGCACCGCGGACGACACCGACCCCTTCGAACGCATCGTCGTGGCGAACGCGTCGCATCTGCTCATCGTGGTCGCACTCGCAGATCCTCCACCGCGCACCGGTCTGGTCGAGCGGGCCCTCGTCGCGGCGTACACCGGCGGGCTCAGCCCTGTGCTGGGCCTGACGAAGAACGACCTCGCCGACGCGGAGGAGTTCGCGGCGCACTTCGCGGATCTCGATGTGCCGGTGATGCTCGTGGGCCAGGATCAGGATCTGGCCGAGCTGACCGAACTGCTCACCGATCGCGTGACCGCGCTGATCGGCCACTCCGGGGTGGGCAAGTCGACGCTCGTCAACAGGCTGGTGCCCGATGCGTACCGGGCGACCGGCGTCGTCTCCGGTGTCGGGAAGGGCCGGCACACGTCGACGCAGTCGCTGGCCCTGCCCCTGCCCGGAGGGGGATGGGTGATCGACACCCCCGGGATCCGGTCGTTCGGGCTCGCCCACATCGAGCCCGACGACGTCATCGCCGCGTTCTCCGATCTGGCGCACGCGGTGGACGAGTGCCCCCGTGGATGTACCCACCTGGGCCCGCCGACCGACCCGGAGTGCGGCCTCGATGCGCTCGAAGGCAAATCGCTGCGTCGCGCCATGGCAGTGCGGGAACTGCTCACCGCGCTCGCGATCAACGACTCCTGGTGAATTGACACGAACGAGCCCCGGCCTCATCGAGGCCGGGGCTCCTGTGTCCGTACCGCCGCAGGTGCTCAGCGCATCCCGAGAACACGGCGGACGAGTCCGCGCTTGCGGGCCCTGTCGATGGCCGTGGCCAGGCCGCGTCGGCGGCCCGTGACCGGGTCGATCTCGGGAGCTCCGCCGAAGCCGCGTTCGGAGGCGGTCTCCGGTGCCGCGTCGCGGGTGTCCTTGAGGTACTTGTCGGGCAGCGACAGCTTCGCGATGGTGCGCCACGACTTCCAGTACTGGACCGCCAGCGGACCCGTGGTGTACGGCAGGTCGTACTTGTCGCACAGCTCGCGCACCCGCACCGCGATCTCCGCGTACCGGTTCGACGGCAGATCCGGGTAGATGTGGTGTTCGATCTGGTAGCTCAGGTTGCCGGTCATGAAGTCCATGACCTTGCCGCCGGAAATGTTCGCCGAGCCCAGCATCTGACGCAGGTACCACTCGGCGCGCGTCTCGTTCTCGGCGTCCTGCTTGGTGAACTTTTCGGCGCCGTCCGGGAAGTGGCCGCAGAAGATCACGGCGTTCGTCCACAGGTTCCGGGCGAAGTTCGCGGTGGCGTTCGCCTTGATCGTGGACTTCCAGGCCTTGCCGGTGAGCGCCGGGTAGACCACGTAGTCGCGGAGATTCTGCTTGCCGATCTTGACGAGGACCTCGCGGCCACGCACCCTGGTCAATTCACGGTCGTCGCGGCCCTGGACGACCTTGCCGAGTTCGAGCAACTGGATTGCGATGCCGTACTGGAACAGGGACGCGAGGATCGCGTTGTAGGCGATGTTTCCGAGATAGAACGGCTTCCAGCGCTGATCGCGCGTGACGCGCAGCAGCCCGTATCCCACGTCGGCGTCCATCCCGAGGATGTTCGTGTACTTGTGGTGGAGGTAGTTGTGGGTGACCTTCCAGTGCGCCGACGGATCGACGTTGTCCCACTCCCAGCTCGCGGAATGCACCTCGGGATCGTTCATCCAGTCCCACTGCCCGTGCATCACGTTGTGCCCGAGCTCCATGTTCTCGATGATCTTGGAGAGGGACAGCATTCCGGTGCCGAGCAGCCACAGCGAACGTTTCCGGGAGCCGAACAGTACTGCCCGTCCACCCACCTCGAGTCCGCGCTGCAGTCGGATCGTGTTCCGGACGTAGCGCGCGTCGCGCTCACCGCGCGATTCTTCGACGTCGCGCCGGATGGCGTCGAGTTCGCGACCGATGGCCTCGACGTCTGCATCCGTAAGATGCGCGTACTCCTTGATGTCCGAAATCGCCATGCGCCTACCGTACCGTAGGTTACGACTCCGTAGGTTGGCGGATTTCGCCGCTGTGACGGGAATCACGACCCGCCGCCTGGCGGGAACGCCTACCGCGCAGCCGCCCGCCTCCGGCGCATGGCAACCGTCTGCTCGGCATGCGACCGCAACGCAGTCAGCAGTCCGCGGCGCCGGCCGGTCAGCGCGTCACGTGTGGCACCTACCGCACCCGAGGCAGCGCGTAGCCGCTCGAATTTGCGCTCCGACGAGGTTTCCGGCGCGTCGTCGGACGTGGCCCGCAGGAGACTGTCGGGCAGGGCGAGCTTGTGGATCGTGCGCAGCGCGAGAAAGTACTGCCGCGCCAGCGGACCGGTCGTGTAGGGCAGGTCGTACTTGCCACATAGCGCCCTGACCCGGGCCGCGATCTCCGGGTACCGGTTGCTCGGAAGATCCGGGAACAGGTGATGCTCGATCTGATAGCTGAGGTTGCCCGTGAGGAAATCCATCACGCGCCCACCCGAGATGTTCGCGCTACCGAGAAGCTGCCGCAGATACCATTGACCGCGAGTCTCGTTCTCGAATTCCGCGACGGTGAATTTCTCTGCGCCGTCAGGGAAGTGACCGCAGAAGATCACCGCGTACGCCCACACGTTGCGCACCAGGTTGGCCGTCAGGTTTGCCGACAGGGTCGATTTCCACGCGACCCCCGTCGCAGCGGGAAAGATCACCACGTCCTTGAGCAACTGGCGGCCGGCCTTGAGTGCAAAGTCCTTGCTGGGAACGGAATTCCAGCCTCGTTCGGACTCGGGTTCGAGCTGCTTCATCGCATCGAGATCGTGCAGCGCGATGCCCCACTCGAAGGTCGCGGCAAGGATGACGTTTGCAACCGGCTGCAAAAGGTTGATCGGACGCCATTTCTCGTCGCGGGTCATCCGGAGAATGCCGAATCCCACGTCCTCGTCCATGCCGACGATGTTGGTGTAGGTGTGGTGCGCGTAGTTGTGCGCGCGCTTCCAGTGGGCCGACGGGCCCGTCTGGTCCCATTCCCACGAGGTCGAGTGGATCTCGGGGTCGTTCATCCAGTCCCACTGCCCGTGCATCACATTGTGCCCGAGCTCCATGTTCTCGATGATCTTCGCCAGGGACAGCGCCGCGGTACCCAGCAGCCACCGTGATCGGCGGCGGGAACCGAACAGGACCAGCCGTCCGGCGATCTCGAGACCACGTTGCAGGCGGATGGTGTTGTGGATGTAGCGCGCGTCGCGCACCCCACGCGAGTCCTCCACATCGCGACGGATGGCATCGAACTCCCCTGCCAGGGCTTCGATATCGGCATCGGTC
The DNA here is from genome assembly GCF_036327435.1 of Rhodococcus chondri. Classification (NCBI taxonomy): domain Bacteria; kingdom Bacillati; phylum Actinomycetota; class Actinomycetes; order Mycobacteriales; family Nocardiaceae; genus Rhodococcus; species Rhodococcus chondri. The sequence continues at coordinate 7,399 of NZ_JAUZMZ010000058.1, forward strand.
AGATGAGCGAACTCGCGGATATCGGTGATGGCCAAGCGGGACCCTTCTCCCTGATACGGTTTCTCAGACGTCGAGTGTGCAGTCGCCGGCGGCGGCGGAGATGCAGGTTTGGACGCGTTCGCCCTCCGCATGCTCCTTGCCCGATCTGAGATCGACGATGTGCCCCTTTTCGAGCGACACCACACAAGTCTGACAGATTCCCATCCGGCAGCCGAAGGGCATCAGCGCCCCGACGCTTTCACCCGCCTCGAGAATGGTGGTCGCGCCGTCCACGGTGACCGACTTGCCCGATTTCGCGAAGGTGATCGTGCCACCGGAGCCGGAAGTGTCGGCGCGGGTGACGGCGAAGCGTTCGAGGTGCAGCAGGTCCCGGACACCCGCATCGGTCCAGAATGCTTCGATGTCGTCGAGCATCTGCTGCGGACCGCACGCCCACGTTTGCCGTTCGCGCCAATCGGGGCAGAGCTCGTCGAGTTGCGACAGTGCGAATTTGCCCTGTTCACGCGTCTGCTGGATGTGGCAGCGGAAGAGGTCGTGCGACTTGTCGAACTGCTCGAGTTCGGAACCGAACATCACTTGTCCGGCCGTGGGCGCCGAGTGCACGTGCACCACGTCGGGCAGGTCCACACTGCGATCGCCGGCACGTCGGTCCAGGGTGCGCAGCATCGACATGATCGGCGTGATACCGCTACCGGCGGTGAGGAACAGGATCTTGCCCGGCGGCGGATCCGGGAGGACGAAATCTCCCTGCGGGGCCGCGAGACGCACGATGGTCCCGGCGGGGACACCGCTGACGAGGTGGCTGGAGAGAAAACCCTCCGGCATCGCCTTCACCGCAATCGAGATGATCTTGTCGTTCCAGGTCGGCGACGAGGTCAACGAGTAGGAACGCCAGTGCCAGCGTCCACCGACGTGCAGACCGATACCGATGTACTGGCCGGGCGCGTATCCGAAATCGAAACCCCAGCCGGGCTTGATGACGATGGTGGCGGAGTCGGGCGTCTCGCTGCGCACCTCGACAATCTGGCCGCGCAGTTCGCGCGCCGACCACAGCGGGTTGACCAGATGCAGGTAGTCGTCGGGCAGTAGCGGTGTGGTCAGCCGGGCGACGGCGCCTCGAATCACATTCGACACCGATCGCTCCGACGACGCCACGTGCGCCGCGGGCCTTTCGATCCAGTCCTTCAGACCCATCCGAACATCTCCTCACCTGTGCCTACGCCAGCGTAGGTTATCAGAGGTTACGGTACCGTAGGTTGCGGTGAGGCGACGAACACGTGGCGCGCAGCGGGCGGATCAGAGCAATTCGAGCAGGAACGGAAGCTCCTGCGCGGCGTACCACGCGAGTTCGTGATCTTCCGCGTCGCCCAGCACGAACTCTGCCTCCTCGTCGCCGAGATCGGCAGCGTCGATCACCTGCACGGCCCGGGCGATATCGGCCTCCGCGGCCGCGAGGTCGACGTGCACGGACGCCACCGCCGACAACGGCACGGGAGCGCTCAGGCGCACCACGGCGTCGTCGAGATCCGGGCGCGGCGTGATATCGCTCACGTCCGCGGCGACGACGACACGTCGGGGCCCCAGTTTTCCGTCCTCGTCGTCGGAACCCGCCGCCAGCAACCGCAGCGACGCACGCGCCGCTTCGGCCATCGCGACCTCGGCGAGTTCGTCGTCGTCCCCCGAGCTGTAGGACTCACGCAGCGCCGAGGTGACCGCAAATGCCGTCCGGCTCACCGGATCGAGCTCGCGTTCGTCGAGGAGACGCTGCAACAACTCGAGCGTCGCGGGCACGTATATCCGCGTCACTTCTCACCTACCGGCATCCAACAACTCCTCGAGCGACTCGTGAATCAGCGACGTCAGGACATTTACGTCCGGCATGGCATCGCGGTCTGCATTCAAACCGTAGTAGATGTTCCCGTCGTACGACGTGAGCGCGATGCTCAGGGCCTGATTCTTCAGCAGTGGCGAGACCGGATACACGGCCAGCAGACGCGCACCGGCGAGATACAGCGGATGCTGCGGCCCCGGCGCGTTGGTGATCATGAGGTTGAACATGCGCTGCGAGAAACCCGTCGCCACCCTCGTCCCCACGGCGTGCATGGTCGCGGGAGCGAACCCCGACAATTTGATCATCGTCTGGGCGGCGACGCGTCGCCGCTGGCGCGCATAGGCCTCCCCCGCGTGCGCTATGTGGGAGAGGCGCACAACCGCGTTCGGCTCCCCCACGGGGAGGTCGACGAGGAACGACGAGACTTCCCCCTGTGGACGGACCTGAATCGCGTCGCCCCCTTCCCCACTGTCCGCGTCCTGCACGTACACCGACACGGGGACCATCGCGCGTACCGTGGTCGCCTCGGTGAGAGGCTCACCGCGAGAAAGAAGCCAGTACCGCAGCGCTCCCGCGAGGACCGCGAGCACGACGTCGTTGATGGTGCACCCGTAGCGGGCGTGGAGTTTGCGGTACGGAGTCAGTTCGGAACGGACCACGGCGTAACGCCGACTGCGGGAAATGTGGGCGTTCAGGGGCGAATCGGGGGCCGACTGCGCCGCGGTACGAGCCAGTCTTCCCAGGACGTCCACGGTCTCGGTGACCGTGGCGGCGACATCCCCGAGCGCGTTGCGCGCCACCGCGATCCCCTCGCCCGGCCTCGCGACCAGTTCTGCCAGGGCACCCACCACGAGGGTGGATCCGGACGGTTCCTGTTCGGGCATCCACAATTCCTCCGGGACCTCCCGGGGGACCGGAGTGCTGTCGAACAGCACCTGACCGATCTCGAGGGACTGCACCCCGTCCACGAGCGCCGAATGCGACTTGGTGAACAGCGCGCACCGCCCCCCGGCCAGGCCCTCCACCAGATACATCTCCCAGAGGGGACGGGTGCGGTCCAGGGGTCGGGAAATCAGCCGGGCCACCAGATCGTGCAGTTGATCGTCCGAGCCCGGTTGCGGCAGAGCGGATCTGCGGACGTGATAGGTGATGTCGAAGTCGCGGTCGTCGACCCACACCGGCCGCGCCAGCCCCCAGGCCACCTCACGCACCTTCTGCCGGTAGCGCGGCACCTCCGCCAGGCGCTGTTCGACGAGACGCAGCAGATTCTCGTAATCGAGGCCGCCCTCGGCCGGCTCCAGAATCGCCAGTGACGCAATATGCATCGGCGTATTGCTGGTCTCGAGATAGTAGAACGACGCGTCCTGCGTCGTCATGCGTCTCGTCATCGTCGAGTGTCCCCCTCACTCCCGTCGCAGCACGTATCGATACCGAAGAGTACGGCCAGCTCGGACAACACGGCCTGCGGATCATCATGGTGGACACCGACCATTCCCGCAGCGGCCGCGCCCCGCACGTTCACCGCAAGATCGTCGACGAACACGCATTCCGACGGAGCGAGTCCGAGCCGCTGCGCGGCCAGCCGGTAGCTCGCGGCATCCGGCTTGGCCACTCCCGCGTCACCCGACAGCACCACATCGTCGACCAGGTACCTGTCCGCGAGATCCCGTAGACCCTGTGCCCGGTCACCGCCCGGATCGTTGCTGAGGACGGCCGTGCGCACTCCACGCTGTCGGAGGACAGCGATCATCGCGCCGAGCGCGGCCCCATCCGCTCCCGGCCCGTCCAGCACTCCCCCGAAGTCCAGCACCAATCCGCGCAGCACTGCACCACCTTAGATCCCGACCGGCGGGCAGGCGATCCCAACCGGTTCGGCCACGCGGCGACGGCTGCTGTGGCACCATGGCCGAGGCTCCGTCCTCTCCCGGGGCCGAACAAGAATCCGAGATCGCGCAGACAGCCGTCCGCATGCCGCGCTCGGTACCCGTCCGTCCACCCGGGAGAAAGTCATGCCGCAGGACCACACCGGCCGTTACGTCCGCCGGATCCCCCGATTCGAACCACCGATACAGGACCCGTGCGACCGGCACCGCCGATACGCGGCGCGGCGCGCGACCCCGCACGACGGACGCTCCGGACGGGCGCCGCTGATGGTTCCGCATCCCGGCATCACCCGTGATCCGGTGGATCCGTCGGCGTTCCACTTCGCGGATCTCGCGGTGCGTCTCGTTCTCGAAGTCGTCGACGGACGCCGCCCCGCCACGCAGCTCGCCGGAGTCCTCGAGCCCGCCCTCGTCGCGACGGTCGCCGCCACTCGCAGATCGCGCCCGGTTTCGGACACCGCCGTTCTGTTGCGCAGCCGGCTACGAGCGGTCGACCCTCGCACGGCGGAACTGTTCGGTTCCTACGCGCGGGGGCGTCGGGTGTTCGCCCTCGCCGGCCGCATCGATCGAGCTCCGGTCCGACGGCGAGCCCCTCACGGCTGGCTCGTCACGACGCTGTGGCTCGGCTGAGGGCTCGGCCGAGCCGGGCTGCGCTCAGCCCCGGCGCTGGCTCTTCGCGTCCTTGCGTGCGGCCGCACGGCGCTCCTTGCGGCTGACGGACTGCTGGGCCGGAGCCGGGGTGGCTCCGGAGCCGCCGGTGCGAGCGACGTGGGCCCGGCCGTCCTCGGCCGGACCGGTGTAGGTGAGCCGGCGCTCGGTCTCGTCGAGTCCCTTCGCGCGCAAGGCTGTCGGCGCCGGAGCCGGAGCAGGTGCGGCCGGCTGCGTGGCCGCGGGCCGGGGCGCGACCGGGGCGGACGCGACCGGGGCAGCCTTGGCCAGCGACGGCGCATTGCGTGCGACAGCTGCAGCCGACGCGGGCGTCACCGCGACACCACCGGCACCGGCAGGCTGCGGCGCGGTGGCCTCGACCTGCAGATTGAACAGGAATCCGACGGACTCCTCCTTGAGTCCCTCGAGCATGGCCGTGAACATGTCGAAGCCTTCGCGCTGGTATTCGACGAGCGGGTCGCGCTGCGCCATGGCACGGAGACCGATGCCTTCCTTGAGGTAGTCCATCTCGTAGAGATGCTCGCGCCACTTGCGGTCGAGAACCGACAACAGCACCCGCCGCTCGAGCTCACGCATGGCGTCCGGACCGGCGATGGACTCGATCTCCGCTTCCCGGCGGGTGTATGCCGCCCGCGCGTCGTCGAGCAGAATTTCGCGGAGCTCGGCGCTGTCGAGGTCCTCGTTCGCCGCCACAAGTTCCTTGTGGTCGACGCCGACGGGGTAGAGCGTCTTGAGCGCGGTCCACAGCTGTTCGAGATCCCAGTCCTCGACATAGCCCTCGGCAGTGGCACCGTCGACATAGGCCGTCACCACGTCGGTGAGCATGTGCCGCACCTGGCCCTCGAGGTCCTCGCCGCGCAGGATCCTGCGGCGCTCCTCGTAGATCACGGTGCGCTGCTGGTTCATGACCTCGTCGTACTTGAGGACGTTCTTGCGGATCTCGAAGTTCTGCTGTTCGACCTGGGTCTGAGCGCTCTTGATGGCCTTCGACACCATCTTCGCCTCGATCGGGACGTCGTCGGGCAGGTTGAGGCGCGTCATGATCGACTCGAGCGCGGCGCCGTTGAACCGGCGCATCAACTCGTCGCCGAGAGACAGGTAGAACCGCGACTCACCCGGGTCGCCCTGGCGGCCGGAACGCCCACGCAGCTGGTTGTCGATACGACGCGACTCGTGTCGCTCGGTGCCGAGCACGTACAACCCACCGGCCGCCTTGACCTTCTCGGCGTCGGCCTTGACCTCTGCCTTGATCTGCTCGAGGGTCGTGTCCCAGGCGGCTTCGTACTCCTCGGGTGTGGTGACCGGATCGAGACCGCGCTTGCGCAGCGCGATGTCGGCGAGGATGTCCGGATTGCCACCGAGGACGACGTCGGTACCGCGACCGGCCATGTTGGTGGCGACGGTGACCGCGCCCGCGCGGCCGGCCTCGGCGATGATCTGCGCTTCCTGCTCGTGGAACTTCGCATTCAGGACGCTGTGCGGAACCCCGCGCTTGGTGAACTGCCGCGACAGGTATTCCGAGCGTTCGACGCTGGTGGTACCGATCAGGACGGGCTGGCCCTTCTCGTGCCGCTCGACCACGTCGTCGACGACGGCAGCGAACTTCGCCTCTTCCGTCTTGTAGATCAGGTCGCCCTGGTCGACGCGGACCATCGGCCGGTTGGTGGGGATCGGAATGACGCCCAGGCTGTAGATCTGATGCAGTTCCGCGGCCTCGGTTTCGGCGGTGCCGGTCATGCCGGACAGCTTGTCGTAGAGGCGGAAATAGTTCTGCAGCGTGATGGTGGCGAGCGTCTGGTTCTCTGCCTTGATCTCGACGCGTTCCTTGGCCTCGATCGCCTGGTGCATGCCCTCGTTGTAACGGCGGCCTGCCAGGATCCGGCCGGTGAACTCGTCGACGATGATGACCTCACCGTCGCGGACGATGTAGTCCTTGTCCTTGTTGTAGAGCTCCTTGGCCTTGATGGCGTTGTTCAGGTAGCTCACGAGCGGTGAGTTCGCGGCCTCGTACAGGTTGTCGATGCCGAGCTGGTCTTCGACGAATTCCACGCCGGCCTCGTGCACGCCGACGGTGCGCTTCTTGATGTCCACCTCGTAGTGGACGTCCTTCTTCAGCAGCGGTGCGATCCGCGCGAACTCGGCGTACCACTTGCTCGAGGCGTCCGCCGGACCGGAGATGATCAACGGCGTCCGTGCCTCGTCGATGAGGATGGAGTCGACCTCGTCGACGACCGCGAAGTTGTGGCCGCGCTGGACGAGATCGTCGAGCGAATGCGTCATGTTGTCGCGCAGGTAATCGAAGCCGAACTCGTTGTTGGTGCCGTATGTGATATCGGCCGCATACGCTGCGCGGCGCTGAACCGGGGTGAGCCCCGACAGGATCACGTCGGTCTCGAGGCCGAGCATCCGGTGGACGCGACCCATCCACTCGGAGTCGCGCTTGGCGAGATAGTCGTTGACCGTCACCACGTGCACGCCGTCGCCGGACAATGCGTTGAGGTATGCCGGAAGCACGCAGGTCAAGGTCTTGCCTTCACCGGTCTTCATCTCGGCGATGTTGCCGAAGTGCAGCGCGGCGCCACCCATGATCTGGACGGTGTAGTGCTTCTGCCCCAGCACGCGCCACGAGGCCTCGCGGGCCGTGGCGAACGCTTCGGGGAGCAACTCGTCGAGGCTCTCGCCGTCCTGGTAGCGGCTGCGGAACTCGTCCGTCTTGGCTCGCAGTTCGGCATCGGTCAGGGCTTCGAACTCCGGCGAGAGGGATTCGACGTGCTCCGCGATGTGCTTGAGCCGCTTGACCATGCGACCTTCACCGATCCGGAGCAGCTTCGTCAGCGACAGCACTGGTGTGTTCGTCCTCAATCTCGGGTACCTGCACGGACAAGAAATCCGGCCGAGGCCTTGTCGGACCCCGGCCGGATTCCATGGTAGGCGTTCCACCTGAGTGGATGCGATGGTGACCACCGCAGACCGCCCGGCGGATGCTCAGTGAAGCTTGATCAAACCGTAGTCGAACGCGTGCCGGCGGTAGACCACAGACGGCAGATCGGTCTCCTTGTCGTGGAACAGGTAGAAGTCGTGCCCGACGAGTTCCATCTCGTAGAGAGCGTCGTCGACGGTCATCGGCTCGGCCTTGTGTTCCTTGACTCGCACGATCCGGCCGGGACCCTGGGGCTCGGTGTCGTACTCGTCCAGCGGCTGATCCGGGGAGATGGCGAGTGAATCGTCACGCGCGAGTTCGGCCGTGGCCTCGGCGACGGACACCGGTGTCTTGTCGCCGTACGAAACCTTGCGGCGCTCCTTCGTGCGCCTCAAACGGGATTCGAGCTTGGCGATCACCGACTCGAACGCAGCGTAGAAACTGTCTGCGGAGGCTTCCGCGCGCGCCACCGGTCCCTTGCCCCGGGCAGTGATCTCGACCCGCTGACAACTCTTCTTCTGGCGACGGTTGCGCTCGTGCTGGAGCTCCACGTCGAACAGGAAGATGGTCGGGTCGAATCGCTCGAGCCTGGCAAGCTTCTCGGACACATAGATCCGGAAGTGATCCGGAACCTCGACGTTGCGTCCCTTCACGACAACGTCGGCGATGGGGGCCTGCGATTCCGAGGCGTCAGCCTCGGCAGCGGAAACCTTGGAATTCGAAGCAGTCGTCACGCGTACCTCCCGAGTACGGCCGGCGCATCGCGCACGCCGGCATGATCGATGAGCGCATCAGCGCTCTGCCCGGATTCGGAAGATCGAGCGTTTCCACCCGTCTACCTTGTTGTTTCCGGGTCTGAACGCGACGGTAGTACGTAACCGGAAGGTCTGCCACTGTTCCGTTCGAATTCGCTTTCCGAACCGATTGTGCTCTATCACGCACCCGCTCTAGGCGTGCGCGATCGCTACCGTTCCGAACGTTGCGAACCCGGCAGACCGGAGGACTCGGACCGATTCGGCGGCGGTGGCACCGGTGGTGAGGATGTCGTCGACCAGGAGCACCGGCAGCGCCCGTGGTACCGGACACGGCCGCACCACGATTCTGCCGGCGAGGTTGCGACGGCGTTCCGCGGCGGAGAGCCCCACCGAATCGCGTACTCCGCGCGCGGTGACGAGTACGGGGTGCACATGCAGCGACCGGTCGTGCCGGGCCGCAGCGCACGCCATGCGCGTCACCGGATCGCCTCCCCGCGCCCGGGCGGCACGGGCCCGGGTGGGAGCGGGCACGACGATCAGCGGCCCGGCCGGGCATTCACCCCATCGGCGCAGCCGCGCCACCGCCACCGCAAGGGCGAGTCCCAGTGGCTCGGCAAGGTCGCGCCGGCCACGCTCCTTCGCAGCGACCACGGCGTTGCGCCGGGCACCGCGATACGGCCCCAGCGTCCACACGGGAACACCGGGATCGACGCGAGGACGGGCCGGGGCGGGAGCGTCGTTCAGCTCCCCTGCGCAACTGCGGCACCAGGCGACGCCCGGCATCGCGCACCCACCGCACACCACAGGAAGGACGAGGTCGAGAAGAGCCGACAGCACGCCCTGCAGTGTGCCCTTCGTCCCCGACAATCGCGCGGCACCCGATTCGTCCGGCTCCCTCAGCCCGGCAGCACCGGTATCGCGGTCAGTCCCGCGAGGCCGGGAACCTCGCGCCAATAGCGGTCGCCGGCCGGATCGCTGTTGTTGAGCTGGAACACCGCCCGCGAGTCCGCCACGAATTCCGTTGTCGTCGACGTCTCCACCGCCACGACCGGTGGGGTCAGGTTCCGGCTCGGAAGCGCATCCATCCGTGACCCGTCGACAGCGATCTGCACTACCGGAATGTCGGACGCCGCGCGGGACACGACGATGGTGTCGGCTGTGCTCCAGTCCAGCGACAACGCGGGACTTCCGAGGCCGAACCCGATTTCACGGGGATTGGTGAGCGAGAACTCCCCGCTGGGCGTCTGCACGACGATCGCGGAGTACACGCGTCCATCCACGATCAGGGCGGCGCGCACGCCGTCCCGGGACAGACGTAGCTCGGTGATCCTGCCGCCCAGGGTCCGGATCGCGCCGGATTCGACACCGACCACGGTCACCCGGCCGGTGCCGGGTTGCCGCACCGCACGCACCACGGCGGTGCCGTTCACGACCGCCCACACCGAGTTGTCGTCGGGCGCCCACGAGGGCCGGGTGATCGATTCACCCTCGACGGCCGGCTCGACCGATCCATCGCTGTACGAGCCGACCATCAGCCGTGCCGCGGGTTCGGGGGAGAGCCGGCCCGTATCCGACACGGCCGCAACGAGCTCACCGTCCCGCGACAGGGCAACGGATTTCAGGTCCCCGGCGGAGCCGAAATAGCCTCCCACCGGCGTCACGCCCGTCTCGGCGACGCTGACGAGATTCCCGCCGAGCAGCGCATGCAGCCCGACCGTGGCGCTCGTGGTCGCCAGTGGGTTCATCGAGGCCACGTCGGCGGTGGTCCAGCCGTTGGGGAACCGCTCGTCGAGCGGCTGACCGTCGGCCAGCAGAACATAGGGACCCGAGATCTCCGAGTTCGCAAGTGTCCAGATGATCTGGGCCGCGACCAACTCCCGCTCCGACTTCCCCATCGAACCCAGACCCTGCAGGTCGATGCGGACTCCGCCGAGGCCGACGCCGACCTGCGAGGTCCGGCCGTCGGCCTTGGTGATCGCACCGAGCACCGTCACGCCTTCGAGCAGGTTGCGGACGGCCGGCGCAAGCGACGGTTTGGGACCTTCGACGAGCAACCCGACGAGTTGGGCGGCCGCCTGCTCCGGTGTCCCGGAGATCCATCGGGGATCGGGCACGACCGTGTGACCGGAGGGTTCGACGAAGTACAGCGAGCGGCGTTGGTAGCTGTTGAGGAACCGGGGCCGATCCATGATCACGCCGGGGGGCATTTCGTCGATCCGCCATTCCCCATCGGTGCGGACGAGGGTGAACTTCGCTTCGAAATTGCCTTCGTCGGCCCGGTAGAGACCGCCTTCTTCGAGGTAGCCCACCCGGTTGGCCCGCACGACATAGGTGGCACGGTCGGCGGTGCGGTCCTCGGCGAGCACGTCGACCTTGTCGACGATCGTGGCGCTCGCGGCGTCGTCCCACCTCTCGGACATCGTCTCGGTCAGGAACTGCCGGGCCGCCACGTGCCTGTTGGTGGCGTCCGTGCTGGCCTGCAGGAAATCACGGAGCAGCAGGTCGGGTTCACGTCCCGGCACCGGTGCCGCGACCTCGGTCGTCGCCGGCCCGCGATCGACTGTGCCGATGGCCTGGGGCGACGACGAATCGGGCAGAGTCGCACAGCCGGACAACACGAGCGTGACCGCCAGCAGGGCCGTTGTCGCGGCAGAACGCATCCGCGCGGTCCTGCTCATGTAGTGGCTCCTTCCGAACGCGCCGGTGGGAACCCCGTGGTGTCGGTCGAGTCGCCGGCACCGCGATCGACGGGGTCGGTGGCCTCGGTCTCGGCAGGTGCGTCCTCGCCCTGCGGCTCCGAGGGCGGCGGGGTCCTGCCCTGGACGGCCCGTACCGCGCTGGGGACCAGCGGCAGCGGGCTGCGGCCGACCTTCCGACCGCGTTCGCGCGGCAGCGTCAGACGGAAACTCGCGCCCTTGCCCGGCTCTCCCCACGCCTCCAGTTTGCCGTTGTGCAGATTCGCATCCTCGACACTGATGGCGAGACCCAGGCCCGTGCCGCCGGATCGTCGCACCCGCGACGGATCTGAGCGCCAGAATCGGTTGAAGACGAGCTTCTCCTCGCCGGGGTGCAGACCGATGCCTTGGGCCCGCACAACGAGGGCGGCGGCGTTGTCGTCCGCGCGCAGCCGCAGCAGGACCGGTTTGCCGTCGCCGTGGTCGATGGCGTTCGCGAGCAGATTGCGCAGGATCCGCTCGACGCGCCGGGGATCCACCTCGGCGGTCACCGGTTCGTCGGGCAGGTCCACGATCAGTTCGGTGGATGATTCGCGGGCGAGGTGACGGACGGTGGACACCGCCGCGCGGGCGCACATCCGAAGATCCAGCTGTTCGGAGGCGAGTTCGGCCACGCCGGCGTCGTGCCGGCTGATCTCGAGCAGATCGCCGAGCAGTCCTTCGAAGCGGTCGAGTTCCGCCACGAGCAGTTCGGACGCACGTTTGAGGGTGGGGCCGAGTTCGTCGCTGCCGTCGTGGATGAGGTCGGCGGCCATGCGCACCGTGGTCAGTGGGGTACGCAGTTCGTGGCTGACGTCGGACGTGAACCGCTTCTGACGGTTGCCGTATTCCTCGAGCTGGGTGATCTGCCGGGACAGGCTTTCGGCCATCTCGTTGAACGACATCGCCAGGCGCGCCATGTCGTCCACACCGGCGCCGACCAGCAGCGTTCCCCGCACGAGGGCCAACGTGTTCTCTACGCCGCCGAGCGGGAACACCAGGTACAGCTCGAGGGTCGAGATGTCCGACTCCGTGGGACTGCCGACGATGAGCGCCGGACCGGTGTAGCCGTCCGGGTCGGCGACCGTCGCGAATTGGTACGCGATCTGTCCGTTCTGGACGAACGCGCGCAGATTCTGCGGGATCTGGTCGGCCGGGCCGCTGGAGGTGGGAGCCCGGGGACCGTCCCCGGGGACGATCAGGACCGGATCGAACATGCCGGCCACGCCGGTGTCGCTGCCGGCGTCGCTCCCGCGGTTGGTGAGCATCGCGGCCGCACCGTCGAGCCGGACGGTGAGCGAACCGGAGTCGTCGGCTCCCGCGAGCTGGCCCTCTACCAGCGCGCGGGAACGTTCCATCTCCTCGGTGGCCGCGTTGATCTTGACTTCGAGAAGTCGGTCGGTGATCTGGCTGGTGAGCACGACTCCGAGCACGAGCATCACGATCAGCGACAGCGACAGGGTCGACACCACGACTCTCAGCTGCAGCGATCGTCGCCACGTGTGTGCGAGCCGGCTGCTCGTCGACCGCGACCACCTCAGCAGCGGCAGCGTTCTCCGGGTGAGTCGCCGCCGCAACCGGTAACCACGGATCACGGCGGTCCGGCCTTGTAGCCGACCCCCCGCACCGTCAGGACCACCTCGGGATTCTCCGGATCCTTCTCGACCTTGGCGCGCAACCGCTGCACGTGCACGTTGACGAGCCTCGTGTCGGCCGCGTGACGGTAGCCCCACACCTGTTCGAGGAGCACTTCGCGTGTGAACACCTGACGGGGTTTGCGCGCGAGCGCCACGAGCAGATCGAACTCGAGGGGGGTCAGCGAGATCAGTTCGTCACCGCGGCTGACCTTGTGGGCGGGGACGTCGATCGAGATGTCGCCGATCGAGAGCATCTCGGCCGGTTCCTGCTCGGTGCGCCGCAGCCGGGCACGTACCCGCGCGACGAGTTCCTTCGGCTTGAACGGTTTGACCATGTAGTCGTCGGCGCCGGACTCGAGACCGAGGACGACATCGACGGTGTCGGATTTCGCGGTGAGCATGACGATGGGGACACCGGAGTCGGCACGCAGAACACGGCAGACATCGATACCGTTCATCCCGGGCAGCATGAGGTCGAGCAGCACGAGATCCGGGTGGATCTCACGTACCGCACCAAGCGCCTGAGTGCCGTCGCCCACCACGAAGGGCTCGAACCCTTCGCCCCGCAGGACGATAGTGAGCATTTCGGCGAGCGCGGTATCGTCGTCGACAACCAGAATCCTCGGCTTCATACCCTCTATCGTGTCACCCCTTCACCATCGTGAAGCAGATTTGAGATCCGAACGGCGAGTTGTTGCGCGTCGGTATCAGGCCCGGCGACGATCCACCGCGACATCCAGTGCCGTTCCGCGAGGGCGTCGTAGACCTCCCCGGTGCGCGTCTGCAGTCCCGCGTCGCGTTCGTAGACGTCGCGGTCCCGGGTGGCGTCGGCGACCGCGCGAGTGCGTGCTCGTTCGGCGGCCAGCGCGACGGGGACCCGCAGCAGCACTTGAAGATCCGGTGCGGGCAAGACGAACCGGCCGAACTCGATCTCGCGAATCCACTCGACGGCCGGCCCCGACACATCCTGCCCGTGCCGCGCCGCGGTGTAGGCGGCGTTCGACGCCACGTAACGATCCAGCAGAACAATATCGTTGTCGGCCAGCAATTTTCGAAGGTCGTCGGCAGCGTCGCGGCGGTCGAGTGCCCACAGCAGCGCCATCGCCTCGATGCTCGAGGCGGTGTCGCCGTGCCGGCCGCGCAACGCTTCCGCTCCGAGGTCGGCGTGTACCGATACCCCGTAACGCGGAAAGGCCAGCGTCGCCACGGTGAGACCCGTGGCTCGCCAGGCCTCGACGAGGCCGGCGGACAACGTCCGTTTTCCGGCTCCGTCGAGACCCTCGATGACGATCAGAACACCCATGCCGCTACGTCTCTTCCGGTTCCTTCCCGCCCTGCGGACGGAACTCAGTACCGGTAGTGCTCGGGCTTGTACGGACCCTCGACATCGACGCCGATGTACTCGGCCTGCTCCTTGGTCAGCTTGGTGAGCTTTCCACCGAGCGCCTCGACGTGGATCTTCGCGACCTTCTCGTCGAGGTGCTTGGGCAGGCGGTACACCTCGTTGTCGTACTCGTCCGGCTTGGTCCACAGTTCGATCTGCGCGATCACCTGGTTCGCGAACGAGTTGCTCATCACGAAGGAGGGGTGACCGGTCGCGTTACCGAGGTTGAGCAGACGCCCCTCCGACAACACGATGATCGAATGCCCGTCGGCAAAGGTGAACTCGTCGACCTGCGGCTTGATGTTGATCCGTGTGACGCCGGCGGACCGCTCGAGGCCGGCCATGTCGATCTCGTTGTCGAAGTGGCCGATGTTGCCCAGGATCGCCTGGTGCTTCATCGCCTTCATGTGCTCGAAGGTGATGATGTCCTTGTTGCCCGTGGAGGTGATCACGATATCGGCCTGACCGATGAAGTCCTCGACGGTGACCACGTCGTATCCGTCCATCATCGCCTGCAACGCGTTGATCGGATCGATTTCGGTCACCGAGACCCGGGCACCCTGACCGCGCAGTGCCTCCGCGCAACCCTTGCCGACGTCGCCGTATCCGCACACGAGCGCGGCCTTGCCACCGATGAGCACATCGGTGCCGCGGTTGATGCCGTCGAGCAGCGAGTGCCGGGTGCCGTACTTGTTGTCGAACTTGCTCTTGGTAACCGAGTCGTTGACATTGATCGCGGGGAACGTCAGCTCACCGGCGGCCGCGAGCTGGTACAGGCGCAGCACACCCGTGGTGGTCTCCTCGGTCACACCCTTGACGGACTCCGCGACCGTGGACCACTTCTTCGCATCGGCAGCAAGCGAACGACCCAGCAGCTGCAGGAATACCTGGTACTCCGCCGAGTCCCGCTCTTCGTCGATCGGGGGAACGACGCCGGCCTTCTCGAACTGCGCGCCCTTGAGCACGAGCATCGTCGCATCGCCGCCGTCGTCGAGGATCATGTTCGCGGGCTGTCCCGGCCAGGTGAGCATCTGCTCGGCCGCCCACCAGTACTCCGCGAGGGTCTCGCCCTTCCATGCGAACACCGGCACGCCCCTCGGCTCCTCGGGGGTGCCGTGCGGGCCCACGACCACGGCGGCCGCGGCGTGGTCCTGCGTGGAGAAGATATTGCACGACGCCCACCGCACCTCCGCACCGAGCGAGACGAGCGTCTCGATCAGCACCGCGGTCTGGACGGTCATGTGCAGCGAGCCGGAGATGCGCGCACCCTTCAGCGGCTGCACCTCGGCGTACTCGCGGCGCAACGTCATCAGTCCCGGCATCTCGTGCTCCGCCAGACGGATCTCCTTGCGCCCGAACTCGGCGAGCGAGAGGTCCGCGACCTTGAAATCGAGTCCGTTGAGCTGGTCGGCGACGAGCGTGGTTTCTGACACTGGCGGATGCCTCTTCCTGTCGGCAATCGATCGATTCACCCCAGGCTATACAACGTAACGCGCTACGACACGGGCGGCCGGAGCAGACCTTCAGTCGGCTACGGCGGCCTTCTCGACGAAAGGCGCTAGGAGCTCGGCGAGTTCGACGGCAACGTCGCTGCCGGATACGGGTGGCATGGAGATGAAACTCAATGCGACACGCACCACAGCGCGGGCCAGCACTCCGGCGTCGGTCTCGGATGCGGCGATCCAGCTGTGATGGAACGTGTCGGTGAGCCGCCCCGCTCCGCGTTCGAGGATCGGGGCGGCGTCGGTGGTGATCAACCGGAGCAGGTCGGGCTTCGCGTCGCCGGTAAGCAGCGAGCGGACCAGCGGATCCGCGGCCGAGGCCGAGAAGAACGACGCGAAGCCGTGCGAGAGGGCGGTTCGCGCGTCCCCGACGTGCGCGTACACGGAGTCGGCGACCGCATCGACGAACTCGTCGACCAGGCGCAGCGCGTAGCCCTGCGCGAGTCCCTGGCGAGACACGAACTCCTTGTAGAGCGTCTGACGACTGATGCCGGCAGCGCGGGCAACGTCGCTCATCGTGACGGCCGACCAGTCGCGGTCGTGCAGCAGTTCGCGCATCGCATCGAGGATCGTCGAGCGCAGCAGCACGCGGCTCGCCTCGTGAAACGGAATCCGAGCGGGCTGCCCGTGCACACTCGCCATGGACGAGACATTCCCACGCGGGCGCGGCGTCGTCAAAATCTGCGGTCTCACCGCGCCCGACGGAGCCGCCGAATCGTCACGCGTCATCTCCGGGCGATCTCGACCATCTCGAAATCCGACTTCGCCGCGCCACAATCGGGACAGCTCCAATCGTCCGGGATGTCCTCCCAGCGGGTGCCGGGCCCGATACCCTCGTCGGGCCACCCGGTTGCTTCGTCGTATTCGAAACCGCATACGAGACAACGGAACAGCCGATGGTTCGTCGTCATCCGGTGAACTCCTCGAAGTCGATCTTCTCGCGCACCCCGCAGTCGGGGCAGCACCAGTCGTCGGGTACCGCGTTCCATGCGGTTCCCGGGGGAAAGCCCTCGCGGGGCACGCCCCTGGTTTCGTCGAACACGAAGTCGCACACCGGACAGCGGTAGGCGGCCATGTCGGTCAGCTCCCTTCTGCCGTGGGCGCCGTGCCCGCGTTCCCGTACCGGGCCATGATCGCGTCCCTCTTGCTCGGCTGGATGTTGACGCGGGAGATGTCGCCGCCGTAGTGCGCGAGCACACGGTGGTCCATCACCTTGCGCCACAGCGGCGGGAAGTACGCGAGGGTCAGCATCGTCGCGTAACCGGCGGGCAGGTTCGGAGAGACATCCATGCTGCGCAGCGTCTGGTAGCGCCGGGTCGGGTTGGCGTGATGGTCGCTGTGGCGCTGCAGGTGGTAGAGGAAGATGTTGGTCACGAGATGGTCGCTGTTCCAGCTGTGTGCCGGGTTGCACCTCTCGTATCGGCCGCTCGCCGTCTTCCGGCGGAGCAGACCGTAGTGTTCGAGATAGTTGACGGTTTCGAGCAGTCCGAATCCGAACACGGCTTGGATCAGCAGGAACGGCGCGATACCGATCCCGAAGACCGCAACGAGGATTCCGAACAGTGCAACCGACATCAGCCACGCGCTGAGGACGTCGTTGCGCAGCGTCCAGGGCGACGACCCGAGCCGGTCGAGACGCGCACGTTCGAGACGCCAGGCCGAGCGCGCGCTCCCGACGACCGTGCGCGGCAGGAAGGCCCAGAAGCTCTCGCCGAATCGTGCCGATGCCGGATCCTCGGGTGTGGCGACACGTACGTGATGGCCGCGATTGTGCTCGATGAAGAAATGGCCGTAGAACGATTGTGTGAGCGCAATCTTGGAGAGCGTGCGTTCGAAGTCGACCTTCTTGTGGCCGAGTTCGTGTGCGGTGTTGATACCGATACCCGCGACGACACCGACCGACAGGGCGAGACCGACCTTCGAAGCGATTCCGAGGCCGCCGTCGATACCGAGCCACGACAGATCGTCGGCCGACCACAGGTAGCAAGCCCACACCAGGGTCGCGAACTGGAACGGCAGATACAGATACGTGCAGTACCGGTAGTAACGATCGTTCTCGAGTTTCTCGACGAGTTCCTCGGGGGGATTTTCACCGTCGGGTCCGACGAAGAGATCGAGACTCGGGACGAGGACATAGATCAGCAGTGGGCCGATCCACCACACGGCAGGGGTGAGCGCGTTCAGACCCAGTTGATTACCGCCCCAAACGAGCGCGGTGGCGAGAAAGATCGCTGTCGGCGGAACCAGGCCGAGCAGCCACAGGTACCGCTTGCGGTCGCGCCACTGCAGGTCGGGCGCGTTCTTCGGCCCCGCCGCGTGCGTCGTCATGTCGCCTCCTCGTCCGTGCGCTGCCGTGCTGCCGTGCAGCCGACACGCAAGTGACCCCCGTCACTTGCAAATGGACTTTAGTCCGTTCCGCGTGCGCAGGCTAGACATTTGCATCGATTTGTAAACAAGCACAGCCAGGCGACGAACGACGCAGGGCGGCTCCCCATCGGAGCCGCCCTGCGTCGTGAATTCTCAGGACACGGGATGTGCGCCGTCGCCGTCCGCACCGCGCGCGTCGCCGAGGCGGGCGCGGAAGACCTGGCTGTCCGGAGCCTGCGCCTCGAGCACGACCTCCGGGTCCGAGGCCGAAAGCCATACCGACTCACCCGGCACCAGATCGAGGGTTTCGCCGTGGCACCTCAGGCGTACCGCCCCGGCCGTGCACAACAGAATCTGAGGGCCGCACGGCGACAACGCGACGGTGTCGCCGACCCCCGGCTCGAGCCGGGACAACGCGAATTCGGGCGCGGGAGTGCGGTACCGCCACTCGTGCGACGTCACCGGTTCGGGCTCGAGGATCGGCACCGCCGGAGACCGGAAGTCGAGCACACGCAACAACTCGGGCACGTCGACGTGCTTGGGTGTCAGGCCACCGCGCAGAACGTTGTCGGAGTTCGCCATGATCTCGATGCCCATACCGTGGAGGTAGGCATGCAGGTTGCCGGCGTCGAGGTACAGTCCCTGGCCCGGCTCGAGAGTGATCCGGTTGAGCAGCAACGACGCCAGCACGCCCGCGTCGCCGGGGTAGAAGTCCGCGAGTTGCAGGGCGGTCCGCACCTCCGCCACGAATTCCCGCGGCCCGCGACCGTCCGTCGCCAGATACGTGACGCAACCGTCGAGCACCCGCGGCAACAGCGCGGACAACGCCGGGGGCGGCAACGTGATCCACGTCGTGAACAGGGCCCGCAATCCTCCGGAATCAGGCTGCCCCGCAAGCAGTCCCACGTACGGATCGAGTTCGGGCACACCCAGCACCTCGAGGAGTTCGACGGTGCGCCGGGGATCGCGGAATCCTGCGAGAGCCTCGAACCGGGTCAGCGCGACCACGAGTTCGGGCTTGTGGCTGGGATCGCGGTAGTTGCGGACGGGCGAATCGGCCGGCAGGCCCATCGCTTCCTCGCGCGCGAACCCCTCGACGGCCTGCGCTGCGCTCGGATGCGCCTGGAGCGACAACGGCTCCTCCGCCGCGAGCAGTTTCAGTAGGAACGGCAGGTGCGGACCGAACCGCTCGATGCTGTCCGTCCCGAGCTGACCGGACGGGTCCGATTCGAGCACGTCGAGCAGTGAGGCTGCGCCGTCCTTCGATTCGACCACCCGCGCCGGGTCGGCCGGGTGCGCCCCGAGCCACAGCTCGGCCTCGGGATGAGCGGACGGCACCGTCCGGCCGCACAACGATGCAATTGCGGTCCTCGACCCCCACGCATACGACCGCACGGCACCTTCGAGTCGGTGCACTACCGCCCCCCAGCCAGGCGCAGATACGCCGCAGTCATCTCGAATCGCACGATCAACACCGTGAGCTGTTCCAGCACCGGCGGCACAGCCAGGGATTCGAAGTCCCCCACAACAGACACCAACTCCATATCCGGCAGGGCCGCCGCTCGGCGTCGCGCGGCCACTCGGTCGTCCTCCACACTGAGCAGGAACACCCGCGCGGGATCGGCCGGTGCAGGACCGTCCAATTCCTCGTCGTGGAAGAACGGGTCGAAGCCCTCACCGCCGGCCGCCGTGTGCTCGAGTAGGCGGTCCCGCGCCACCAGCACATCGCTCAGCGCGGCCGCCGACGCGATCACACCGGCACCCTGCAGCAGGGAATCCGACGCGTGACGAGCGAGCACGACCGTGGCGGCGGAATCGCCTGCGAAGATCACCCGCCGCGACAGCATGCGGATCGCGAGCGCCTTGGCCGGGTTGTGGAACACCTCGTTCGACGGATGGTTTCCTCCGGCTTCGGCGTCCGCTGCATCCGCCAGGTCCGCCAGCGTCGGCAGGAAGTTCGCGACCCGCACGGCCTCCATAGCGCTCAGTACAGCGCAGAACACCGCGACATGGTGCGCCAATGCGTATCTCGGTGGCACCGTCACCCGGGGCGCGAGAACAAGTGCCCGCCCGGCCGCGACCGCCCGGATCGGCCCCTCCTGCGGGGCGTCGACGACGACCTCGGCGCTGCGCCGCAGCGCCGCATCGACGGACGCCACCAGCTGCGGGTCACCGGCATCGTTTCCGGAGACCACCACGACGTCGAGCGGTCCGACCCACGGCGGTGTCGTCGCGGCCTGCACCAGAGGCACAGCCGAGCGGGACGAACATGTCGCCACGACAAGTTCGGCGGCACGAGCTGCGCGGGCGTCTCCACCGACGAGGACCACGCTCCGCGGATGCAGTCCGTCGAGCCGGGCAAGAGCTTGCTCGTCGACGGCCGACGCCACGGCACGGATCTGGGCGCCCCCGAGGGCGGCAGAGCGGAGAACACCGTCGACATCGGCCGCGATCAGGGCGTCCGCGTCGTCGAAGTCGAACAGCGACGAGGGAGCCGTCATGTCCGCGTCACCATCCCTTCCGCCGACGTCGACCCGCCCCGATCCGGCACACCGGGCATTTCGATTATTCCCGCTACGACTGGTTCCGTCA
>NZ_JAUZMZ010000059.1:0-27174 GCF_036327435.1 Rhodococcus chondri
CGGCGGTCACAGCGACAGGGAAACGCCCGGTCCCATTCCGAACCCGGAAGCTAAGCCTGTCTGCGCCGATGGTACTGCACTCGACAGGGTGTGGGAGAGTAGGACACCGCCGAACACCCGTTACCGAAGACCCCCCGACTCCGTCGGGGGGTCTTCGGCATTTCCAGGACTATTCGTCGCTCGCTCCATCGGGTCACGAGATGGTAACAAGGCGATTCTCCCTCCCGTTTTGACCCTTTCCGTGGGTAACGTCCGCTTGTGCGGATCCGTTTGGGTCGTGCTGCAGCGCGGTGCGCATCCTCCCGGGTCGTTCTTCGGACGACGAGAGGCATGGACGATGAGGGCTGGTCTATTCAGGAGTACCGCCGGCAAAGTGGCGGCCGGCATTGCGGGAATCGGTCTGGTGGGGGCCTCTCTTGCCGGCTGTACCAGTGTCGATACCGAAGGCGGTTCCGGCTCCACGCTCGAACAGCTCAGAGAGCGTGGCAGCGTTACCGTCGGCTTTGCCGGCGAGGCGCCGTACAGCTTCATGAAAGACGGTGAGCTCACCGGCGCCACGGTTGCGCTGCATCGCGAGATCTTCAAGAATCTCGGCATCGACGAGGTCCAGGGTGTCGCCACCGATTTCGGCGCGCTGATCCCCGGCCTTCAGGCCGGGCGTTTCGATGTTGTCAGCGCCGGCATGTCGATCCTGCCGCAGCGCTGCGAACAGGCATTGTTCAGTGAGCCCGAGTTCAACTACACGACAGCGCTGATGGTGCCCCAAGGAAACCCGCGGGGACTGACCGACATGCAGTCGGTCGCCGAAAGCGGTGTGCGCATGACGGTCATGACCGGTGCCATCGAGGCGGACTACGCCGCCGACCTCGGCATCGACGCGACCCAGGTCGCCTCACCCCAGGACGGCATGGATGCCGTCGTCAACGGCCGCGCCGACGTGTTCGCTCTGACCGGCATCTCGCTGAACTGGATGAAGCGGAACAACGAGGGTGCGCCCGTCGAGGTCACCGAGTCGTTCGTCGCAGAAATCAACGGGGTTCCTCAGGTCGGTGCCGGCGGTACGGTCTTCCGGAAGGAGGACACCGCGCTTCGTGATGCCTACAACGAAGAGCTGGCGAAGATCACCTCCGACGTGGACAAGTACCTCTCGATCGTCGGCGATTTCGGCTTCACCGAGGCAGAACTGCCCGATCCGGAGCTGACAACGCAGATGCTCTGTGAGGGCGTGGGCTGAGAGCGGGGTTCGGACAATGGATTTCGGAGAGAAGATCGAGGCAGTCGTCGAAGGGCTGCCTCGAATTCTCGCCGGCATCACGATAACTCTCGAACTCACCATCGCCAGTGCGATTTTTGCATTCCTTCTGGCTGTCGCACTGGGTTTGGCAGCGGGCGCGAAGAACCTCATCCTGCGGGGCAGTGCCAGAGTGTTCATCGAGTTCTTCCGGGGTACTTCGCTTCTGGTTCAGCTTTTCTGGTTCTTCTATGTGATGCCGTTGTTCGGTTACCGTTTGGAGCCGATCGTGTGCGGCATCCTGGCATTGTCGTTGAACTACGGCGCGTACGGCGCGGAAGTGGTGCGCGGCGCGATCGCGTCGGTACCGCGACCACAGTGGGAGGCGGCGACTGCCCTGAACTTCGGATACTGGCAGCGCCTGCGCCGCGTCATCTTCCCGCAGGCGTGGGCGGAGATGATCCCTCCGCTGACAAACCTCCTCATCCAGTTGTTGAAGGGAACGGCGCTCGCCAGTTATATCCTCTTGCAGGATCTGACATTCGAGATCGATCAGCTGCGACGCACCACCGGCGACACGCTGTTCGCGTTCGGTGTCGGACTCGTCATGTACTTCGTCATCGGGTATCTGCTGACGTTGTTGATGAATGCGCTCGAGGTGCGGGCGAAGAGCAGACTGGGCACCGGCCCGAGCCTGCGTGAGATCTTCGGTCTCGCGCCGGTGATCGATACGCCGTCGGGGGTGAAACAGTGACGGTCGAGTGGAGTTGGCAACGTGCCGGGGAAGCTCTTCCGGTACTGCTCGACGGGTTCAAGATCACGCTTCTCGCTACCGTGCTCGGCTTCCTGCTTGCGGCGGTGCTGGGGTTGGTGATCGCCATTGTTCGGCGATCGTTGCCGAGCCTGCTGGCGAAGCTGCTCGGGGCGGTCGTCGAATTCATCCGCCTGACGCCGCTCGTGGTGCAGCTACTGTTCGTGTACTACCTGCTTCCGCAGTTCACGGCACTGCAGATCGGCATCGCTGTTCTGGGCGTTCATTATTCGACCTATATGGCGGAGGTGTACAGAGCGGGTATCGACGCGGTCCCCGTCGGGCAGTGGGAGGCCGCGACGGCGTTGTCCTTGTCGCCTGCCCGCACGTGGCGAGCGGTGATCCTGCCGCAGGCCGTTCGCCGTGTAGTGCCCGCCCTGGGCAACTACGCGGTATCCATGTTCAAGGACACACCCTTCCTCTTTACCATCACCGTGGTCGAGATGGTTACTGCCGCACAGCAGTTCGGAGCGAGGAATTTTCAGTACCTCGAGCCTCTCACGCTCGCCGGCCTGATCTTCCTGGTTGCGAGTTACCCGACCTCGCTGCTCGTCCGCCGATTGGAGCGTCGCCTTGCCTATTGACACAACGAAGGAAAACGACGACGGGCGCGGTTCCTCCCCGGATGTTCCGATGATCCGATTCGAGTCCGTGGTCAAGCAATTCGGTGACAACGTCGTACTCGACCATCTCGACTTCGAGATGGCGGCGGGCGACCGCGTCACCCTGATCGGTCCCAGCGGGTCGGGCAAGACCACGATCCTGCGTCTGCTCATGACATTGGAGCGGGTGAACGAGGGAGTCATCTGGGTCAAGGGCTCACCTCTGAGTCACGAACGCAAGGGGGAGCGACTGGTTCCCGCGTCGGAAAAGCATCTGCGGAAGGTACGCCGCAGTATCGGAATGGTGTTCCAGCACTTCAACCTGTTCCCGAACATGAACGTGATGGAGAACTTGACCGAAGCCCCGGTCCACGTGCTCGGGCGCTCGAAGACCGCCGCGCAGGAACGCGCGCGGGAGTTGCTCGCGATGGTCGGTCTGTCCGACAAGGAGACGGCGCACCCGACCCAGCTTTCGGGAGGTCAGCAGCAGCGGGTGGCGATCGCCCGGGCGCTTGCGATGGACCCGGACATCCTGCTGCTCGACGAGGTGACCTCGGCACTCGATCCCGAACTAGTCGCCGACGTTCTCGACGTGCTGCGTCGGATCGCGGACACGACCGACATCCCGATGCTGATCGTCACGCACGAGATGAACTTCGCCCGGGACGTGTCCAACCGTGTGCTCATGTTCGACAGGGGCAGAATCGTCGAAGAGGGAACTCCGCAGCAGATCTTCACGGACCCGAAGGAAGAGCGGACTCGGAAGTTCCTCGACGCCGTCATCGCCGGGGAATGAAGTGGGGGAGGCTTATCCGGCGCGGGGTACCGCGAGACGGGTAGCTTCCGTGCGCCCGCGCAGCACCACTTCGTCGTCGTCCGACCAGCGGGCGCGTTCGTCCGGTGATGCGGCCTGCACGGCGCAGGACGACGCGACGACGTGCCCGGGCATTGTCTTCGCGAGTTCCGACAGTCTCGCGGCTTCGTTGACCGGATCCCCGATCACGGTGTATTCGAAGCGTTCTTCGGCGCCGATGTTGCCGGCCACCGCGCGCCCGGCGGTGACGCCGATCCCGGCGCGGCAGTCCGGAACTTCGGTGCGCAGTCTGTGGGCCATCGTGCGGGCAGCGCACAGGGCGCTTCCCGGCGCGTCGTCGACGGCCAGTGGGGCACCGAAGATTGCGAGCGCCGCATCGCCTTCGAACTTGTTGACGAAACCGCCGGCTGCATGGACTTCGGCGACGACCACAGCGAAGAAGCGATTGAGCAGGTTTACCACCTCCGCCGGTGGGCGGCTCTCGGCGATCCCCGTCGAGCCGATGATGTCGATGAAGAGCACCGCGACGTCGCGTTCTTCGCCGCCGAGTTCCTCGGTGTTCGCGAGTGCAGCGGCGGCGACTTCTCGCCCGACGTGACGGCCGAATACGTCGCGCATCCGCTCTCGCTCCCGAAGTCCTTCGGCCATGCGGTTGAATCCGGCCTGTAGTTCGCCGAGTTCGGTGCCGTCGTACACGACTACCGCGGTATCGAGCTTGCCCTCCTCGATGCGCATCATCCCGAAGCGCACCGATTCGATGGGCGCGATGGACGAGCGCACCGCGATGAACATCAGCAACGCACCGCTTGCGAGCGCGATACCGCCGAGCACGAGGATCGTCACGGCGAGCCGGGTCGGGGTGACCGGCCGAATGAAGCTGAACACGGCCACCAGCAGCAGCCCCACCACCGGAACGGCACTGCCCAGCGACCATGCCAGCATGACCCGGCCCGCGGTGCCGGCGAGTCGGTGCCGCTTCGGAGCGCCGGCCTCGAGCGCTCGGGCGGCAACAGGACGCAGTGCGAATTCGCTGAACTGGTACACGAACCCGCACACGGTCACGCCGGCAAGGGCGATCGTGAGCGACACCTTCGGGATGGTCTCAGGCTCGATCAGCCCGAAGCACGTCGTGAACAGGACGAGGGCTCCGAGCCAGAGAGCGCCCTGCTGCAACGTTGTACGCAGGGGCATGCGCAGCGCGACACGTTGCTCGGCCGCCGTCGGAGTGCGGTCCTCGAGCGCCCATCGCAGGCGCTTCAGTCCGTGCCTGGTGCCGACGACCGCCCCGAAGACGACAGCCGACAACACATAGACCGGTGCGATGACCGCCGTGACGATGAGGTAGTCGGCCGACAGGACCGAAGGCCCGGGAATGACGACGTTGATGAGTACCGCGGCGATGAGTGCGCCCACCAGATGAGTACCGACCAGCGACAGGGTGAGGAGAACCTGGATGCGAACCCGCAGACGACGTATCGGCTCCGCGGGTCCTCCCAGGAGTGCGGAGCCGAGCGGTGCGGCGCGGCGGGGTGGTGGCATGGTCGTTCGAGACTAGACGAGCCGATCCTCTAGGGTGGCACTGTGCGTCTTGTGATTGCCCGCTGCAGAGTCGACTACATCGGACGCCTGACGGCGCATCTGCCGACGGCCCGCCGGTTACTACTCGTCAAAGCGGACGGCTCGGTGAGTGTGCACGCCGACGATCGCGCCTACAAACCGCTCAACTGGATGAGTCCGCCGTGTTGGCTGGCCGAAGAAGAGGCCGAGGACGCGGCGTCGCTGTGGGTGGTCACCAACAAGGCGGGCGAGCAGCTGCGCATCACGATCGAAGACATCGAGCACGACTCGAATCACGAGCTCGGTGTCGACCCCGGCCTCATCAAGGACGGTGTCGAAGCCCATCTGCAGGAGTTGCTCGCCGAACACGTCGAAACCCTGGGCTCCGGGTACACACTCGTCCGCCGCGAGTACCCGACGGCGATCGGCCCGGTCGACCTGCTGTGCCGGGACGCCGACGGCGCGACCGTGGCGGTGGAGATCAAACGGCGGGGCGAGATCGACGGCGTCGAGCAGCTCACCCGGTACCTGGAGTTGCTCAACCGCGATCCGCTGCTTGCTCCGGTCGCCGGTGTGTTCGCGGCCCAGCAGATCAAACCGCAGGCAAGGACGCTCGCGACCGATCGCGGTATCCGCTGCCTCGTGCTCGACTACGAGGCGCTGCGCGGCACCGAAAGTACCGAGTTCCGGTTGTTCTGATCCGTGCCGCGCCGCAATCGATCACAGCCGCCGCGCCGCCGTGGCCGCGCCGATCCCGATCGGGTGCCGTTCGTGCCTGCGACAACACGCACCGAGTCCGGTCCGGCCGGTTTCGGCGACGAGCGTTTCACGGTGCGGACAGTGCCCGGATCCCGGGCAACCAAGCCGTACCGGTGTCCGGGCTGCGATCACGAGATCGCCCCGGGGACTTCGCACGTCGTCGCGTGGCCGACGGATGCGATCGGCGGTGCCGAGGACCGGCGGCATTGGCACAACGGATGCTGGAAGGCACGCGGAACCCGCGCGCCCACCCGTCGCTGGTCGTGACGGGACTACGTGGTCGGAGAGTCCGCGTCAGTTGCGGATCTTGCTGGTGACGGCGGGGGAGCGACCCCGACTGCCCGCGGACGGCGCGGTGCCGCGCGGCGGCATGGACGAGTCCGATGGGCCCCGGCCGGACTTCGGGTCGGTGGCAGGGGACTCCCGGCGCGGATCGGACTTCTCGGCGGCAGTTGCCGGATTCCTCGGAGTCCCGGAGATTTCGGTGGTCTCGTCGCTGCCGGCCGCGGGCTTCGCATCGGTCCGCTGGTCGGTTGCCGAGAGGTCGCGCTCGAAAAGCTCATCTTCCTGATCGAACTCCGCGAGCAGGGTGGGCACGTCGTCGAGTTGCTCGCGCACCGCGTCGAGCTGACCGAGGATGCGTCCGCGGAGCACGCGCAGTTCGTCGGTGAGTTCGCGCGCGTCCGTCACCTTGCGTTCGGACTGTTCGGTGGCGGTCGACAGCCGCCGCTCGGCTTCCTGGGTCGCGCGTTCGAGCCGTCGATCCGCCTCGGTCTTGCTTGCGCGTTCGAGCTCGTCGAGTGAGCCGAGCAGTTTCGAGCGACGCTCGGACATGGTGATTTCGAAATCCTGCTGGACCTGCTCGCGCTTGGCTTCGGCCTGCGCGGCGAAACGCTCGGCCTCGGCGCGTGCAGCCGCCACGATCCGGTCGGCCTCGGCGCGTGCCGCGGTCATCGTCCGCGCGTGCTGTTCTTCGAACGCGATCCGTCGAGCCTCGAGTTCGGCGGTCTTCTGCTCGTAATCGCCCCGCAGGCGGATGCCCTCCTGCTCGGCCAGCGAAATCATCTCGGCCGCATCGGCCTCGGCGCGGGCACGAAGCTCCGACGCCTCGTCGGATGCGAGCCGCAGCATCCGGGAGATCCGGTCGCTCATGCCTTCGGCGGTCGTCGGCGGCACCGAAAGCCGGTCGACGTCCTTGCGGAGCTCGTCGATTTCGTTGCGGGCGTTCTCGAGTTGGCGCGCGAGGTCGCGGGCCTGGGCTGCTGCCGCGTCCCGGTCGGTGGCGGTCACGCGCAGCTCGGCTTCGAACCGGGCGAAGTAGTTGGTCACCTCGTCGCGGTCGAAGCCCTTCCGCACGATGGAGAACGGCAGGTGACTGGGGGCGCGATCACGATCGAAGACCATGGAGACAATCTACCCGTTGATATTCGGCCGAGCTGCGCGCCTGCCCTCCGGTGTGATAACCGGCGCGTGGGGTCAGTGCTCGCCGTGAGCAGCGGGTTCGACGAGTTCGACGAGCACGCCGCCCGCGTCCTTCGGATGCAGGAAATTGATCCGCGAGTCGGCGGTACCGCGACGGGGCGCGTCGTAGAGCAATCGCACACCGCGCTGCCGCAATTCGGCCGAGATCGCGTCGAGGTCGCTGACCCGGTACGCGAGCTGCTGCAGTCCCGGACCGCTGCGGTCGAGGAACTTCGCGATCGTCGAGCTCTCGTTCAGCGGGGCGAGCAACTGAATCTGGGTCGCGCCGTCGGGACTGCCGGGGACCGAAAGCATGGCCTCGCGGACACCCTGCTCCTCGTTGACCTCTTCGTGGGTGGCAACCAGGCCGAGATTGTCGGCGTACCAGCGCAGAGCAACGTCGAGGTCGGGCACCGCAATGCCGACGTGATCGATCGCGGTGACGAGGCCGGATGACAGGGCGGCCGCAGCCGGGGAACTAGTGGGGGACGTCTCAGTCATATGTAAGACGGTAGCGTTAACGTTGAACAAGCTCATATCGGGATCCAGGGTTTTATCCGATAAGAGCGTCAGCAGTTGTCGATATTCGGAGGAATCCCCGTGAGCAGTTCTGTCATCATCGCCGGAGCCCGTACCCCGATGGGGCGTCTGCAGGGCTCGCTCAAGGACCTCTCCGGGTCCGATCTGGGCGGCATCGCCATCAAGGGGGCCCTCGACAAGTCCGGTGTCGCACCCGAGCAGGTCGAATACGTCATCATGGGCCAGGTGCTCACCGCCGGTGCCGGTCAGATCCCGGCCCGGCAGGCCGCCGCCGCGGCGGGCCTCCCCATGGACGTGCCGGCCCTGACCGTCAACAAGGTGTGTCTGTCCGGCATCAACGCGATTGCCATGGCCGACCAGCTGATCCGTGCCGGAGAGTTCGACGTCGTCGTCGCCGGTGGCCAGGAATCGATGAGCCAGGCGCCGCACCTGCTCGAGAAGAGCCGCGCCGGTTTCAAGTACGGCGATGTGACGCTGCGCGACCACATGGCCTTCGACGGGTTGCACGACATCTTCACCGACCAGGCGATGGGCAACCTGACCGAATCGGCGAACGCCGACGACCGGTTCGTCTCGCGCGAGGAGCAGGACGCGTTCGCTGCGGCCTCGCACCAGAACGCCGCGCGTGCCTGGAAGGACGGGGTGTTCGAAGACGAGGTCGTGCCGGTCTCCATCCCGCAGCGCAAGGGTGATCCGATCGTGTTCGCGAACGACGAGGGAATCCGTCCCGAGACCACGGCCGAGTCCCTCGGCGCGCTGCGCCCGGCGTTCTCGAAGGACGGCACCGTCACCGCGGGGTCGGCGTCGCAGATCTCCGATGGTGCCGCCGCGGTCGTCGTGATGAGCAAGGCCAAGGCCGAAGAGCTGGGGCTGAACTGGATCGCCGAGATCGGCGCGCACGGTGTGGTCGCCGGACCGGACTCGACCCTGCAGTCGCAGCCGGCGCGGGCCATCGCCAAGGCCTGCGCGCGCGAAGGGATCGACCCGAAGGAACTGGATCTGATCGAGATCAACGAGGCGTTCGCGGCGGTCGGCATCGCCTCGACGCGGGAACTGGGTATCGATCCGGCGAAGGTCAATGTCAACGGTGGCGCCATCGCGCTCGGCCATCCGCTGGGCATGTCCGGTGCCCGCATCGCGCTGCACCTCGCGCTCGAGCTGAAGCGCCGCGGTGGCGGTGTCGGTGCGGCGGCACTGTGCGGCGGCGGCGGCCAGGGCGACGCGCTGATCGTGCGCGTTCCGAAGAGCTGACGCCGCGCCCGGACGGGCACGCACAGACCACAATCACGGCCTCGGCGCTCTGCGCCGGGGCCGTGATGTCGCTCACCCGCACTACGGGTCGTCGTAGTACTTGGGCACAATGGCCCTATGACGAACATCTTCGACCTGTCCACCCCCGCGAAGAGGTTCCGCCTCGTCGCGATCTGGGAGGCCGTGACCTGGCTCGCCCTGTTGATCGCCATGTTCTTCAAATGGGTCCTCGGCTACGAGGAAGCGATCGCGATCCCCGGCATGGTGCACGGTGTCGCCGGATTCCTTGTGTTCGTCGCCATGTGTTTCATCACTGCCTGGTCCCTGAAGTGGGACTTCAAGACCCTCTTCCTGGCTCTCGTATCCAGCGTCCCGCCGTTCGGCACCATCGTCTTCGAGCGCTGGGCCGCCCGCACCGGGCGTCTCGGTGAGCTTTCCGCTCCGGACAGCACCGAAAAAGTCGCAGCCACCGCCTGACCACCCGGCGGCCCACCAGCCGGGCATGACAAACTGGAGAACGTGACTCGACCCGGTTCCCGTCCAGCACCTCCTGCCGCTGTCGCTGCGGCAATGTCCGGCGCGGTGGATCTCGCACCGCTCAAGCAGCGTGCCTCCGCGCCACCGCCCCCACCGGCCGGTGACGCGGCGCCCGGCGCGCTCGCACCCGTCGTGGATGTCACCGAGACAACCTTCGAAACCGAGGTGCTGCAGCGCTCCACCCAGGTACCCGTGATCGTCGATCTGTGGGCCACCTGGTGCGAGCCCTGCAAGCAGCTCTCCCCGCTGCTCGAGAAGCTCGCCGTCGAAGCCGCGGGCAGATGGGTGCTCGCCAAGGTCGACGTCGACGCCAATCCGCGCATCGCGCAGGCTTTCGGTGTGCAGTCCGTGCCCACCGTCGTCGCGGTCGCCGCAGGACAACCACTCGCCGACTTCCAGGGCGTCCAGCCCGAGCCGGCGCTGCGGCAGTGGCTCGATGCGATCCAGCAGGCCGTCGAAGGCAAGCTGTCCGGCCCGCCCACCGGCGAGACGCAACAGCAGGAGCCGGCCGTCGATCCGCGCTTCGCGGCCGCCGAGCAGGCGCTGGACGAAGGCGACTTCGCCGCGGCGGAGGCCGCATATCAGCAGGTGCTCGACTCCGAGCCCGCGAACGCCGACGCCCTGAGCGCACTGCGGCAGGTCAGGTTTCTCGCCCGCGCGCAGAACATCCCGGACGACGCCGTCGTCCGCGCGGACGCCACACCGGCGGATCTCGAGGCGCAGCTCGTGGCAGCCGACGCCGAACTGTTCCGGCAGGATCCCGAAGCCGCGTTCGCACGGCTCATCGCGTTCGTTGCGCGCAGCGCCGGCGACGAACGCACCGCGGCGCGGACCCGACTGCTCGAACTGTTCGAGTTGTTCGATCCGGCCGAACCGATTGTGGTCACCGCCCGCCGCAAGCTGGCGCTCGCACTGTACTGAGAGCCCGAGTTCGACGTCGGAACCTGTACCGGGCCGCTGCCTAGCGGTAGCGGCCGGTGCAGGCGGCCTCGCCGCCCAGTACACCGGTGCGGAAGGCGTCGACGCGCGCGAAACCGCTCGGCACCGTGTTGCCGTTGACATCGCTTGCCGCCAGGCCGTCGCTGAGCAGTCCCGATACCGCTTCATCGAGGTCTCCCGGCGACAGCCACACCATTTCGGCGTCCGGCTCGAGGCCCGACGACAAGGGACCGGCCGGGCTCAGCGCGGCACTGACCACCCCGGACAGGCACGCCGCACGCAGGGCCGTCTGGGCGTCGGTCAGGGACTGGCCGGCAGCCTGCTGCACGGCGAGTGCATACCGGGACGCGACGAGGACATACGCGTTGTAGTCCCCGCGCACATCGGCGCTGAACTCTCCCGGACGCGAACGGTCCGGTGTGCCGCGCTCGGCCAGCGCCTCGACATCCACACCGACGGTGTTGGTGGCGGGACAGTACGACACCGGAGCGGTGGCGTTCGCGTCGGAACAGTTCAGTTCGGCGCCGGAGAGGTCGAGCTGCGGTGGTGACGGAAGCTCGAAGACCCGATGGAACGATTCGAAGATCATCTCGACGGCCTCGGCGGTCACCGGAAGTTCCCCGTCGTCGCTGCTGTCGAAATACTGCGGCAGGTCGGCGCGGCGCGATTCGATCTCGGTGGCGTCGATGCGAGTGCACGACGCAGCACCGTCGGTGAAGCCGATCTGCATAGCCGTGACACGCTCGAACGCCGAACCGTGAATGGAATCGGGATCGTTGGGATCGCTGTCGCGGAAGAGCACCATCGACGCCAGGACGTTGTTGAGCCCGTCCGAGGTATTCAGCTCGAAATGCGGGGCATCGCCTTCGGCGACGTGTCGCATGAAGGCCCCCGCGAAGCAGTCCGCCTGCTGTTCGAACACGATGCCCGGATCGTCGTCGGCGACCAGACCCGCCGTGTACTGGATGGCGTGCCCGTATTCGTGAGCGAGGACGGTGACCGCGGCCATCGGCCCGAAGGTCTCGATCAGCTGCGGCATCAGGAATGCGCGGTCCCAGCCGATGACGTCGCCGCGGGTGCAGTAGGCGGCATTGACGAAATCGAACGTCGTCTCGCCGCAGAATCGCGGGCCGCGCCGTTCCGACGGATCCCACGACATGATGGTGTCGACCGGATCGAAGCTGCCCTTCGCAATGACACCGAACTCTCGTCCCCAGTACGCCTCGATGTCGGCGATCGCATTTCCGGCGAGCGCGTCCACGGCCCCCCCGTCGGTGTTTTCGACGACGATATCGGCGTCGAGCGCCCCGATGCGTGGTCCGCTCGGACCCGAGGTGACAGGCAGTCCGGCCACGGTGAAGGGATTGTCGTAGATCGAGACGGCATTTCCCTCGATCCGGGAGGCACAGCCGGCAAGCAGCGCCACGGCCAGGGCCGGTACGGCGAGTCGCACGTACCGGTTCATCCGTATCACGCTGTCTGCTCCTGTCGTCGTCGGGCGGCACTCACCGCCGCAGCGACAGCCAGATAGCACTGTGTGCAGGCAGCGTCACCCGAGCCGACGCGGGACGCCCGTGCCACGAGTGCGCCGTCGCCGTCACGGCGCCGAGATTGCCGATCCCGCTGCCGTGATACGCCGTCGCGTCCGTGTTGAGGACTTCCTCCCATCTGCCCGGTTCGGGTAATCCGACACGATAGTCGGCGTGCGTGCTGCCGGAAAAGTTGTGCAGGCATGCAATGACCGACCCGTCGCTGCCGTAGCGGAGGAAACTCAGCACGTTGTTGACGGAGTCGTTCGCGTCGATCCACGAGTATCCGCCGGGCGTGGTGTCGAGCGTGTACAGCGCGGGATGCGCGCGGTAGGTGCGGTTGAGATCGGTGACCAGCGTCCGGACACCGGCGTGCAGCGCGCCGGTGTTCGCCTCCTCCAGTTGCCACCAGTCCAGGCCGCGTTCCTCGGACCATTCGGCGACCTGACCGAACTCCTGCCCCATGAACAGCAGTTGCTTGCCGGGGTGTGCCCACATGTAGGCCAGCAGCGCACGCAGCCCGGCCGCCTTCGCGTAGTCGTCGCCGG
The DNA here is from genome assembly GCF_036327435.1 of Rhodococcus chondri. Taxonomy (NCBI): domain Bacteria; kingdom Bacillati; phylum Actinomycetota; class Actinomycetes; order Mycobacteriales; family Nocardiaceae; genus Rhodococcus; species Rhodococcus chondri. Next base: position 12,580 of record NZ_JAUZMZ010000059.1, read on the forward strand.
GCATCCGAGTCCACAGGGTACCCTTGCCGTGCACCACTTCGTCGTGGCTGATGGGAAGCACGAAATTCTCACTCCACGCATACACCAGCGAGAACGTGATCTCGTGATGGTGGAACGTGCGGTGGACGGGATCGCGCGACACGTAGCCGAGGGTGTCGTGCATCCAGCCCATGTTCCATTTCATCGAGAAGCCGAGCCCGCCGACGTTCGTCGGTCGCGTGACACCCGGCCACGACGTGGACTCTTCGGCGATCGTCACGACACCAGGATGGTGCTTGTGCACGGTCGCGTTGAGTTCCTGCAGGAAGGCCACGGCCTCGAGGTTCTCGCGACCGCCGTACACGTTGGGGGTCCAGCCACCCTCGGGCCGGGAATAGTCCAGGTACAGCATCGAGGCCACCGCGTCGACCCGCAGGCCGTCGATGTGGAACTCCTCGATCCAGTACAGCGCGTTCGCCACCAGGAAGTTGCGAACCTCCGCACGGCCGAAGTCGAAGACCAGGGTGCCCCAGTCGAGCTGTTCGCCACGGTTGGGGTCGGCGTGCTCGTATTGGGGGCTGCCGTCGAACCGTGCGAGCGCCCACTCGTCCTTGGGGAAGTGAGCAGGCACCCAGTCGACGATCACACCGATTCCGGCGGCGTGGAGGCGGTCGACGAACTCGCGGAACTCGTCGGGTGTGCCGAACCGCGCGGTGGGTGCGTAGTACGAAGTCACCTGATATCCCCACGAGCCACCGAACGGATGCTCGGCGACCGGCAACAGTTCGACGTGGGTGAACCCGGTTTCGAGGATGTAGTCGGTGAGCTGATCGGCCAGTTCGAGGTAGTTCAGGCCGGGTCGCCACGACCCGAGATGGACCTCGTACACGCTCATCGGTTCCTGCCACGGCTGCGATTTCTCGCGTGCGGCGAGCCAGGCGTCGTCGTGCCAGACATGGTTGCTGTCGGTGACCTTCGACGCGGTCGCCGGCGGCACCTCGGTCGCGAACGCCACGGGATCGGCCTTGTCGCGTACCGAACCGTCGCGCCCGTGCACCCGGTACTTGTACAGCGCCCCGGGTTCGACGCCGGGGACGAACACCTCCCACACACCGCTCGATCCCAGCACCCGCATGGGCGCGGTGCGGCCACCCCAACCGTCGAAGTCGCCGGTGACGGTGACACCGCGGGCACCCGGCGCCCACACCGCGAACGAGGTTCCCGTCACCGGACCGTCGGGAGTGTCGTAGAACCGGGGGTGCGCTCCGAGCACCTCCCACAACCGTTCGTGCCGGCCCTCGGTGAGCAGGTGACGGTCGAGTTCGCCGAGGGTGGGCAGGAATCGGTAGCCGTCCGCGACGACGATCGTGTGGTCGAACGGGTAGGTCACCACGAGCCGGTAGTCGGCCAGGTCGTGCTGCGGGACGAGGGCGCTGAACACGTCGTGACCGATCGGTTCGAGCGGATAGTCGGTCCCGCCGATGCGTGCGGCCACCGTCTCGGCCCCGGGCCGCAGGGTGCGGATCACGGTGCCCTCCGGGTGGGCATGTGCGCCGAGCAGCGAATGCGGATCGTGGTGCTCACCGGCGGCCAACCGGACCAGGTCGTCGGCGCGGGGAGAATGCCGCCGCAGTGGCAGTTCGGCAGGGCCCTGCGACGACGGTGGGGGCACGGTCAAGGCTGTCTCCTGTACGCGAGGGTGGTGCGGGCCGGGATCCCTATGGGAGGCAGGACCAGGATGTGTGCGACCGCACGCCACGGTTCCAGCCGCACGTAATTGGCCTGTCCCCAGTTGTACTGTTCCCCGCTGACCTCGTCGTAAACGGGGAAATGTTCGTGCCAGTCGCGCCCGACGGCGGGCATGTCCAGCCAGACCGTGCCCTGTTCGGCGCCGTACGGATTGAGGTTGACCACGGTCAGCACCGTGTTGCCGGTGGTGGGGTCGAATTTCGAGTATGCGATCAGCGCGTCGTTGTCGATGTGGTGGAAGGTGATGTTGCGCAGTTGCTGCAGCGCCGGATGCGCCCGGCGGATCCGGTTCAGGGTGGTGATCCACGGTTCGAGCGATTCGCCCCGCCTGCGCGCATCGTCGAACCTACGCGGACGCAACTGGTACTTCTCGGAATCGAGGTATTCTTCACTGCCGGGACGCACCGGAAGATGTTCGAACAGTTCGTATCCGGAGTACACTCCCCAGCTCGGCCCGAGAGTCGCGGCGAGAGCGGCGCGCAACGCGAACATTCCCGGACCGCCGTGCTGCAGCGTTTCGTGCAGGATGTCGGGCGTGTTCACGAACAGATTCGGACGCGCCTCGTCCGCCTTCGCCGCGAGCTCGAGTCCGAATTCGGTCAGTTCCCATTTCGCCACCCGCCACGTGAAATACGTGTAGGACTGCGTGAATCCGCGTCGTGCAAGCCCGTACATGCGCGCAGGTCGCGTGAATGCTTCCGAGAGGAACAGCACCTCCGGATCGGTTTGCTTGACTTCCGCGATCAGCCACTCCCAGAAGTCCGGTGGCTTCGTGTGGGGGTTGTCGACCCGGAAGATCTTGACGCCCAGTGCAATCCAATGTCTCACGACACGTAGCACCTCGGCGTAGATGCCGTCGCGGTCGTTGTCGAAGTTGACCGGGTAGATGTCCTGGTACTTCTTGGGTGGATTTTCCGCGTAGGCGATGGTGCCGTCCGGCAGCACTGTGAACCATTCGGGATGTGCGCGGGCCCACGGGTGGTCGGGAGCGCACTGCAAGGCGAGGTCGAGAGCGACCTCCATGCCGAGTTCCTCGGCGCGGTCGACGAACCGGCGGAAATCCGCTTCGTCGCCGAGCTGCGGGTGAATGGCGTCGTGGCCGCCCTCGTCCGAGCCGATCGCCCACGGCGACCCCACATCGTCGGGACCGGCGACGAGAGTGTTGTTCGGACCCTTGCGATTGATCTTCCCGATCGGATGGATCGGCGGCAGGTACACCACGTCGAAGCCCATCGTCGCGATACGCGGAAGATCCGCTGCCGCCGTGTCGAAGGTGCCGTGACGCGGCGTGCCGTCCTCGTGCCAGCCGCCCGTCGAACGGGGGAAGAACTCGTACCATGCGCCGAACAGGGCGCGACGCCGATCCACGTGCGTCGTCGAAGCGCGCCCGCGCGTGACGAGTTCGCGCAGCGGATCGGCCCGCAGGATCTCGGTGACGTCGGCGGAGAACGCGGGTGCGACGCGTTCGTTCAGCGGTCGCTCTGCGCGCAGCGACGCGGCGGCGGCAAGCAGTGGCGGGCGGTTTCCCCGCGGAACTGCTTTGGCGGCCCGCTCGAACAGTCGCGCGCCGATCTCGAGGTCGTTGGCCAGATCCTCGGGGCCCTGCCCCGCATCGAGTTTTGCGCTGACGCCGTGGCGCCACGTGGTCACCGGATCGCTCCACGCTTCCACCCGGTAGGTCCACGTGCCCGGGCTCGTGGGAGTGAAGGAGGCATGGAAGGTGTCGGGTTCGGTCCCGGGCACCATGGGGATCCGGACGAGCTTGCCGGCGGTTTCCGTGTCGGTTGCGGGGCCGCGCACCGCCAACGTGGCAGCCACCGCGTCGTGACCTTCCCGCCACACGACGGCCGAAACCGGTACGACTTCACCCACAACTGCCTTGGTCGGGTACCGCCCTCCCGCGATCGCGGGTTGAACATCGTCGATTGCGAGACGACCTGTCACGCGTGCTCCGTTCTGTGCGGGGCCGGGGTAGAGCCCGAACGACTCGAACTGGACCGGGGTCGTACCCAACCGTAATCGAGGTGGCGCCCGGTGGCTGCCGATGCGCGGCCACCCGCGGGAAATGTCTCATTGGGTGGCGCTGCCGGGCTCCGCTCCCGACACGCGGTCCCGGCTCTCGTGGGATGCACCACCACGACTGCCGGAAACCCCGGGACATGGGTAGTCTTCGCGAAGTGAAAGCCTTGCGTCGGTTCACCGTACGAACCCATCTTCCCGAGCGGTTGGCGGCGTTGGGTCCGCTCATCGCCAACCTGCGCTGGTCCTGGGATCCGCCGACGCAGGACCTGTTCGCCTCCGTCGACCCGGAACTGTGGGAGCGCTTCGGTCAGGATCCCGTGCGACTACTCGGCGAGGTGCGGCCCGCCCGCCTCGACGCGCTCGCCGAAGACGGTGAATTCCTGGCCCGTCTCGACGCCGTTGCCGCCGATCTCGACTACTACCTGTCGCGGCCGCGCTGGTACCAGCAGCAGGAGGAACGCGGCGCGGCCCTGCCCACGGGTATCGCCTACTTCTCCATGGAGTTCGGCGTGAGCGAGGTGCTTCCCAACTACTCGGGTGGGCTCGGCATCCTCGCCGGCGACCATCTCAAGGCGGCATCGGATCTCGGTCTGCCCCTCATCGGTGTCGGCCTGCTCTACCGCTCCGGATACTTCCGGCAGTCGCTGAGCGCCGACGGCTGGCAAACCGAGCACTACCCGTCCTACGACCCGCAGGGCCTGCCGCTGAAGTTGCTCACCGAATCGGACGGCACCGCCGCGATCATCGGCGTCGAGGTGCCCGGCGGACGCACCCTCGACGCACGCGTCTGGATCGCGCAGGTCGGCCGCGTTCCGCTTCTGCTGCTCGACTCCGACATCGTCAGCAACGACGAGGAACTCCGCGGCGTCACCGACCGCCTCTACGGCGGCGACCAGGATCACCGCATCAAACAGGAGATCCTCGCCGGAATCGGGGGCGTTCGCGCGGTCCGCGCCTACACCCGCATCCACGGCATTCCGGATCCGGAAGTGTTCCACATGAACGAGGGGCACGCCGGGTTCCTCGGTGCCGAACGCATCCGGGAACTCGTCACCACCACCGGGCTCGACTTCGACGAGGCCCTCACCGCCGTCCGCGCGGGCACCGTGTTCACCACCCACACCCCGGTGCCCGCTGGAATCGACCGGTTTCCGATCGAACTCGTGCGCCACTACTTCTCCGGGCCGAACGGAGAGAACGACTCTGCGCTGCTGCCCGGTCTCACCGTCGACCGCATCCTCGCGCTCGGCCGCGAAACCGATCCGACGGTGTTCAACATGGCCCACCTCGGTCTGCGTCTCGGACAGCGCTGCAACGGTGTGTCCCAGCTGCACGGCAAGGTCAGCCGCGGCATGTTCGAAGGATTGTGGCCAGGATTCGACACCGCCGAGGTGCCGATCGGTTCGGTGACCAACGGTGTCCACGCCCCCACCTGGGCGGCGCGGGAATGGATCGCGTTCGCCAACCGGCTCGCCGGCCCGGACCGTGTCGAAGAGGCCCGCGGCTGGGAACTGCTGCAGACCGTCGACGGCAGCGACCTCTGGGACACCCGCAATACCCTCCGCGCTCAGCTGGTGGCCGAGGTGCGGCGACGGCTGCGCAGGTCGTGGCTCGAACGCGGCGCCACCGAAGCGGAACTCGGCTGGGTGGACACCGTCTTCGACCCCGATGTGCTCACCGTCGGATTCGCACGCCGCGTGCCCACGTACAAGCGGCTCACCCTGATGCTGCGCGACCCCCACCGCCTGCGCAGGCTGCTGCTCGACCACGACCGGCCGGTCCAGCTCGTCGTCGCGGGCAAGAGTCACCCCGCCGACGACGGCGGCAAGGCGCTGATCCAGCAGGTGGTGCGGTTCGCGGACGAACACGACGTGCGGCACCGCATCGTGTTCCTGCCCGACTACGACATGTCCATGGCGCGGTACCTGTACTGGGGTTGCGATGTGTGGCTGAACAATCCGCTGCGTCCGCTCGAAGCGTGCGGCACATCCGGCATGAAATCCGCGCTCAACGGTGGACTCAACCTCTCCATCCGTGACGGCTGGTGGGACGAGATGTTCGACGGCGAGAACGGATGGGCCATCCCGACCGCCGACGGAGTCGACGACACCCGCCGCGACGATCTCGAAGCTGCCGCGCTGTACGAACTGCTCGAGCGATCGGTGCTGCCGCGCTTCTACGACCGTGATTCGGCGGGAGTGCCCATCCGGTGGATCGAGATGGTGCGCCACACCCTCGAGAAGCTGGGTCCGCAGGTGCTCGCCTCCCGCATGGTCCGCGACTACGCGGTCGACTACTACACGCCCGCAGCACAGGCGGCACGGACAGTGGCGGACGACGATTACGCCGGGGCAAAGGCCCTCGCCGAGTACCGCCACCGCGTCGAGGCGGCGTGGCCCGCAGTGCGGGTCGCGCAGGTCGACAGCGACGGACTGCCGGAGTTCCCCGAGATCGGCGCGCAGCTGACATTGACCGCGCACGTCCACCTCGGTGACCTCGCGCCGTCCGACGTGCAGGTCCAGGCACTCATCGGCCGCGTCGGACAGGACGAGATCCTGTCCGCCACCGTCGCGGTACCGATGCAACACACCGGGGCCGACGCACTCGGCGAGGTGTTCACCGGGGATATCGCGTTGCCACTCGCCGGCGCCGTCGGCTACACCGTGCGGGTGCTGCCGCAGCACGACCTGATGGCCTCGCCCGCCGAGTTCGGGATAGTGGCGTTGCCGTAGCCGCAGTACCTGCTGCGGGACGGTGCTCGTCAGCCGCAGAGACGGGTGAGTGCCTTCCGCACCACCTCGGGATCGCTCGTCTCCCAGAACGGGGGGAGCGAGGCACGCAGATATCCGCCGTACCGGGCGGTGGCCAGCCGGGAATCGAGCACGGCCACCGCCCCCCGGTCGTCGGTGCTGCGCAGCAACCGGCCGACGCCCTGCGCGAGCAGCAGCGCCGCGTGATTACCGGCGACCGAGAGGAAGCCGTTGCCGCCCCGGGACTCGACGGCCCGCTGGCGGGCGACCAGCAGCGGATCGTCCGGGCGCGGGAACGGGATGCGGTCGATGATCACCAGCGACAGGGACGGTCCCGGCACGTCCACGCCCTGCCACAGCGACAGCGTCCCGAACAGCGAGGTCGCCTCGTCAGCCGCGAACTTGTCGACCAGGGCGCCGGTCGCGTCGTCGCCCTGACACAGGATCGGGGTGTCGAGTCGCTCGCGGAGCGTCTCCGCGGCCGCTTTCGCGGCACGCATCGACGAGAACAACCCGAGAGTGCGGCCACCCGCGGCCGTCACCAACTCGGCGATCTCGTCGAGATGCGACGGCGGCATGCCGTCGCGGCCGGGTGGCGGCAGGTGCTTCGCGATGTAGAAGATGCCGGCCTTCGGGTGATCGAACGGCGATCCGACATCGACCGCGTTCCATTTGAGGTCGCCGGTGTCCGCGGGTGGCTCGGCGCCGGACGCCGAGGTGGTGTCGCTGCGTGACGGAGCCTGCGGGGGAAGACCCCAGTTCACCGCCAGACCGTCGAACGATCCGCCGACGGTGAGGGTCGCGGAGGTGAGCACGACCGTCGACTCTCCGAACAGGCGCGTGCGGAGCAGACCACCGACCGACAGCGGCGCCATCCGCACTGTGCGCCGCACATTGCCGCGGAAATCGTCGACGGCCAGCCACACCACGTCCTTGCGCTGGGCGGGATCCGGTTCCTCGAACGCGGTCAGCACCCGGACCGCGCAGTCGTGCACGTCGTCGATCTCGGCGAGCGCCTGGCTGCGCGCGGCCGCGGCCTCGGGATCTGTACCGGGCTTCGCGGGTCCGACCGCGGTGTGCACGGCCCACGCGGCGTCGCGGACCGCGGCGAGTGCGGCACCGGCGCCGTCGGGCAGGGCGTCCCAGCGGCCGGCCGGCAACTCGTCGAGCAGGGCATCCCAGTTCTCCCCGGCCCCTTCGAGCCGGTCGACGTCCTCGTCCTCGGCCAGTTTGACGCAGCGGCGCGCGGCCGCGGAGATCGTGGAGCCGGACAATTCTGCGGTGGCGACACCGGTGACGCGGTCGACGAGTTCGTGCGCTTCGTCGATGATCACGACGTCGTGCTCGGGCAGGATCGAGATGCCGGTGATGGCGTCGATGGCGAGCAGTGCGTGGTTGGTGACCACGATGTCGACCTGGGAGGCCTCGGCCCGGGCGATCTCGGCGAAGCAGTCCTCGCCCACGGGGCAGCGCGCCTTGCCGAGACATTCGCGTGCGGTGACACTGAGCTGCCGCCACGCCTGGTCGGATACGCCGGGGGAGAGGTCGTCGCGATCGCCGGTGTCGGTGCTCGACGACCATTCGGTGACGCGCCGCACCTCGCGGCCGATGCGCGAGAGCGTGAATGCGTCGAACAGCTGCGTCTCGGCGGACGGCTCTTCCGCGAGTCCCGTATGAATTTTGTTCAGGCACAAGTAATTTCCGCGACCCTTGAGGATCGCGAAACGTGGACGGCGGCCGAGGGCATCGGACAGCGCCTCGGCGAGCCGGGGAAGGTCGCGGTCGACGAGCTGGCGTTGCAGCGCGATCGTCGCCGTGGACACCACCACGGTGCGGCCGGTCTGCACCGCGGACCGGGTGCGCGGCACGAGATACGCCAGAGACTTGCCGGTGCCGGTGCCGGCCTGCACCGCGAGGTGCTCGCCGGTGTCGATGCTGTGGGCCACCGCGGACGCCATGGTCAGCTGATTGCGCCGCTCCTTGCCGCCCAGTGCGTGGACCGCGGTCTGCAGCAGCTCGGGGACATTGGGGAGTTCGGGCACCGAGCAAGGGTAGCGGGCGCCACCGTCAAGTTCGGGCCCCGACCTGCCCCACCAGCTCGACTCCCGCATCGCGCAACCGGTGCAGCGCCGCCTCGACCGTCGCGTCGGACACTCCCGCGGTGTATCGCAGCAACACGCGCGTGGCGAAGCCCTCCTCGGCCGCATCGAGGGCGGTGGCGCGTACGCAGTGGTCGGTCGCGATACCCACGATGTCCACGTGCGTCACACCGCGTGCCCGTAGCCAAGCGGACAATGTTGCACCGGATTCCGTGCGGCTGCCGAAGGCGGTGCCCTCGAACCCGGAGTATGCAGCTTCGTACGCACCCTTGGTGAACTCCGCCTCGAACCGGGAGGTGTCGAGGGCGGGGTGGAACAGCTCTCCGGGCGTCCCGGCACGGCAGTGCGGCGGCCACGAGTCCACGAAATCCGGTTCCGCCGAGAAATGAGAACCCGGATCGATGTGGCGGTCGCGGGTGGCCACCACATGCGCGTAGTCCCCGGCCGACTCGGACAGGAACTCGGTGATGTCTGCGGCGACTGCGCTCCCACCGGGCACGTCGAGGGATCCGCCCTCACAGAAATCGTTCTGCACATCGACGACGATCAATGCGCGCACGACACTCAACTCCTCACACCTCCGTCGTGACGAACCGGGTAGGCACCGCCGGATCGCCGGCCGACAACGTCAGCCCCTCCCACGGCAGGCTCACCATGCCGCGCGCGAGCAACTCCCGGCCCTCATCCAGGGTAGGAAGACCGGCGACCGGTTCGCCACCGCGTACCAGCGGTACCAGCAGTTCGTGCAGTACCGAACCCTCACCGGCCGGTGCCTCGGGATGCGTCGCCGGGTACACCACCTCTTCGACGAGCGTGCCCGTCCGCCGGGCATATCGCACCGCCCGTTTCGCGCCGCCGCGTGACTCCTTGGCGGCGCTGCGCTTCTCGACAGGGATGCCGTCCACCTCGACCAGCTTGAACACCATGCCCGCCGTGGGAGCGCCGGACCCGGTGACCACCGAGGTGCCCACCCCGTACGCGTCCACCGGCTCGGCCCGTAGCCCCGCGATGCCGTACTCGTCGAGATCACCGGACATCACGATTTTGGTCCGGGTGGCGCCGAGATCGTCGAGTTGCCTGCGCACCTGACGCGCGAGCACACCCAGGTCTCCCGAATCGATGCGTACACCGCCGAGCTCCGGCCCGGCCACCTCGACGGCGGTGGCCACACCCTGCGTGATGTCGTACGTATCGACCAGCAACGTCGTACCGACACCGAGGCTGTCGATCTGGCTGCGGAAGGCCGACGCCTCGTCGCGGCCCGCGGTCGTGGTGTGCAGCAAGGTGAACGCGTGTGCCGCCGTCCCGGCCGCGGGAATGCCGTACCGGCGCGCGGCCTCCAGGTTGGAGGTCGAGTCGAAACCCGCCAGGTACGCCGCGCGCGCCGCGGCGACCGCGGCTTCCTCGTGCGTGCGGCGCGAACCCATCTCGATCAGCGTGCGACCGTCGGCGGCACCGACCATGCGGGCCGCCGCCGACGCGATCGCGCTGTCGTGATTGAAGATGGACAATGCCAGCGTCTCGAGCAGCACACACTCGGCGAACGTTCCGTGGACCGACAGGATGGGCGAGCCCGGAAAGTAGAAGTCGCCCTCCCGGTAGCCGTCGATGTCGCCGGAGAAGCGGTAGTTGCGCAGCCAGTCGACGGTGGTGGCGTCGAGGAATTCCGCGGCGATCGCGAGCTCGGCGTCCGCGAACCGGAAACTCGCCAGGGCATCGATCAGGCGACCGGTGCCGGCCACGATGCCGTATCGCCGGCCCACCGGGAGCCGCCGCGCAAAAACCTCGAAAACGCAGGGTCGCTCTCCCGAACCGTCCGCGAGGGCCGCCTCGAGCATCGTCAACTCGTACTTGTCGGTGAACAGCGCGGTGCTGGAACGGACCACACCGGAAAAGGCGTCAGACACCCGATCACTGTAGAGGCAGGGCAGGCCCGGGCGGGTTTTTCGACGCGCGAAGACGCCGTACCCTGGACACATGGCGCCGTGTTCTACGACAAGCCCGTTCGACGTCCATGTGATGGCTGCCGGTCAGGCCATGCCGGCCGAGGCCGAGGTCGTAGAGGAAGTCGAAGCGGTCGATCGTCCGTGGGTCACCGTGGTGTGGGACGACCCCGTCAACCTCATGCATTACGTGACCTTCATCTTTCAGAAGCTGTTCGGCTACAGCAAGGCCAAAGCCACCGAGCTGATGCTCGAGGTACACAACGAAGGCAAGGCCGTCGTGTCGAGCGGCTCGCGTGACAAGATGGAGCACGACGTGCAACGACTCCACGCCGCCGGGCTGTGGGCGACGATGCAACGAGACGAATGATCAGCCGAGGAGGGCCCGACCGACGTGCGGCAGTGGATCAGGAAAGGCTCCCTCAGTGGGCCCAAACTTCGCTCGGAAATGGACGCCCACGAGGCGTCCGTCCTTCGCTCCCTGGTCGCGTCGGTGCTCGGCATGCTCGAAGACCGCAGCGCCCAGGCGCCGCACGACGACCTGGCTGCACTGACCGGCCTGCGTACCGGTAACTCGACGCCGCCGGAGATCCCTGCACTCCGCCGGCTGCTACCCGAGTTCCACCGGCCCGACGCCGACGCCACCGTCCACCCCGACGACGAATCCGGCGACCTCAACGGTGCTCTGCGCAGCCTCCACGAACCCGGCATCATCGACTCGAAACTCGCCGCCGGCGCCGTCATCCTGCGCACCGTGCCCGAGGACGGCGGCAAGGTGGTGCTCAACCCGGAGCAGGCCGAAGCGTGGCTCTACGGACTCAACGATGTGCGGCTTGCCCTCGGCACCACCCTCGGCATCGACGCCGACACCCCCGAGGTGCTCGACGACGACGATCCGCGGGCACCACACCTCGACGTCTATCACTGGCTGACCTGGATGCAGGACTCACTGGTGCAGGCACTGCACCCGTGATCGGACGCAGCCCCACCGACTCGCTGCTCGATGTCGCGGGGCTGCGTGTCGGGCACTGGCACCGGCTCGACGACGACATCACGGTCACCACCGTCGCCGCACCCGGTCGCGGCGGCGCCACCGGCTGCACCGTCGTGCTCGCCGATCCATCCGCCGTCGCCGCCGTCGATGTGCGCGGCGGCGGTCCGGGCACCCGGGAAACCGACCTTCTCGATCCGAGTCACTCGGTGCAGCGCGTCGACGCGATCGTCCTCACCGGCGGCAGCGCCTACGGCCTCGCCGCCGCAGACGGCGTGATGCGATGGCTCGAGGAAACCGGACGCGGCATCCCGATGGGTCCGCCCGGCGGCGTCGTGCCTATCGTGCCCGGAGCGGTGATCTTCGACCTGCCGGTGGGGGATTGGTCGGTGCGTCCCACCGCCGAGGCAGGGTATGCCGCCGCGGCGAACGCTACCGACTCGACGCTGATGCGCGGTTGCGTCGGTGCCGGTACCGCGGCCCGGGCCGGCGTACTCAAAGGCGGCATCGGCACGTCCGGGATTCGCCGGACGGACGGTCCTGCCGCCGGAGTCACCGTGGCCGCACTCATGGTGGCCAACCCCGTCGGCTCGGTGTTCGACCCGGAAACCGGGCTGCCGTGGGGTCTGGGCCCGGTCCGCGCCGACGAACTCGGCCTTGTCCCACCGCGGGCCGCGGACCTCGCCGCCGCCCGCGCGCTCGGTGCGAAGGGCACCGTCCTGAACACCACCATCGGAGTGGTCGCCACCGACGCCCCGCTGTCGAAGGCGGCGTGCCGCCGTGTCGCGGTCGCCGGTCACGACGGTCTCGCCCGCGCGGTGCATCCGGCGCATTCCCCGCTCGACGGCGACACGATCTTCGCCCTGTCCACCGGCACCGCCGGCCTCCCCGATGCGGGCGACGTACCCTCCGCATTCCCGGCCGAACTACCGGTGCTCGCGGCGATCTGCGAGGCGGCCGCCGTGGTCGTGCAGCGGGCGATCGTCGACGCCGTCCTCTCGGCCACCGCACTCGCGGGCATCCCCGCCTACCGCGACATTTTCCCCTCGGCCGTACGCCCCTGACATGTACGCGGGCGCAGCCGCCGACAGCAGGCCAGAATGGAGTCCATGACCATCCCGACCGGCACCGGACAGACCGTACGGCCGATCTGGCAGCGCGCTGCACTGTGGATCGGCGGTTTCGTCGCGCTGCTCTACGGCGTCGAGGCCGTCGACTCGGTGGCACCCGCGAACCTCGACGCCGCCGGTGTCGAACCCCGCACCGCCGACGGCTTGTGGGGAGTGCTGTTCGCCCCGGTGCTGCACGACGGCTGGGGCCACCTGACCGCCAACACCGTCCCGGCGCTCGTCCTCGGGTTCCTCGTGTTGCTCTCGGGTATCGGTCGCGGTGTCGCCGCGACCGCGATCATCTGGCTCGTGGGCGGCATCGGTACCTGGCTGATCGCCGGCTCCGGAGACACCCACATCGGTGCGTCGACGTTGATCTTCGGCTGGTTGACGTACCTGATCACCCGCGGCATCTTCAACCGCAGTGCCGGGCAGATCGTGCTCGGCGGACTCGTGCTGTTCGTCTACGGCGGCATGCTGTGGGGTGTGCTGCCGAGCGCTCCGTGGATCTCGTGGCAGGGACACCTGTTCGGCGCTGTCGGCGGCATACTCGCAGCGTGGATGTTGTCGGGCGATGCTCGCCGCGCCCGCCGTACCACGACGGCCGGCCCGCTGCGCTGACGCTTCGGCCGCCCGGACCGCATCCATCGCACGGTCGGGACGCACAGTCGGGACGGGCAGATCCGCACGTCACAGCACCGCTCCGGCTGTGAGTCGGCGCGGAAATAAGTGCGTTGGCTTCATCGCCGCTGTCTCGTCATGGCAGCATGGCGACTATGCGCATGACCGTTCTGGGGTGCTCGGGCAGTGTGGCCGGGCCGGATTCCGCCGCGTCCGGATACCTGCTCTCCGCTCCGGGGACCTCGCCGCTGGTCATCGACTTCGGACCCGGCGTGCTCGGTGCACTGCAGCGTCACGCCGATCCCGGTGAAGTATCGGTCCTGCTGTCGCATCTGCACGCCGACCACTGCCTCGACATGCCCGGCCTCCTAGTGTGGCGGCGCTACTCCCCGAACGCCCCGACCGGTCGTGTCCCCGTCTACGGTCCCGGCGGCACAGCCGTGCGTATCGGTGTGGCCTCCGCAGAGACTCCGGGGGAGATCGACGATGTCAGCGACACCCTCGACGTGCGCGCCTTCACCGACGGTATGGAACTCCGGCACGGAGCGCTCACCATCTGCCCACGCCGCGTGAACCATCCGCCCGAAGCCTATGGCTTCCGCGTCACCAGCGACTCCGGCCGCACCCTCGTCTACACCGGCGACACCGGGATGTGCGATTCGGTCGTCGAACTCGCCAGGGGTGCCGACGTCCTGCTGTCCGAAGCCTCGTGGACCCACGCGCCCGGGCGGCGCCCCGAGGGTGTGCACCTGTCGGGCACCGAAGCAGGACAGATCGCCGCCCGCGCCGGGGTGGGCGAACTGCTGCTCACCCACATCCCGCCGTGGACGTCCCGCGAAGACGTCATCGCCGAGGCCAAGGAACAGTACTCCGGCCCCGTGCATGCGGTGTCCGCAGGCGACGTCTACCGCGTCTGAATCCGTCGCGCCTGATCGCCTAGGCTCGGTCGGGTGACCACACGAGAAGACGGCAGAGCAGACGACCAACTCCGCGACATCCGGATCACCCGGGGCTTCACCAGCCATCCCGCAGGCTCGGTGCTCGTCGAATTCGGGCAGACCCGCGTGATGTGCACCGCCAGCGTCGAAGAAGGGGTGCCGCGGTGGCGCCAAGGTTCCGGGCTCGGCTGGCTCACCGCCGAGTACGCGATGCTTCCCGCCGCCACCCACACCCGCAGCGGACGTGAATCGGTCAAAGGCAAGGTCGGTGGCCGCCGCCGCTGCCCGTCGAACGAGCAATCAAGGTGGCGGTCCCGGCAGCGGCGGTGCTGGCCTCGCTGCTCGCGCTCGTGTTCGCGGCCGACCAGCAACGCGAGCTCGCCGCACTGATGTC